>NZ_CP080267.1:3407500-3527500 GCF_019431375.1 Alcanivorax sp. | reverse complement strand
GCACATTATCCTGCTTGTCTGGATCCTGGCGAGCGCTCTCAATATCACCCTGGTAACCATAGTTCACCAGACGCGGTTCACTGTGCAGGGGGTCCCCCCAGGACGTCATCAGCTTGCCGAACAGAAGATCTCGCTGTTCATCGCTTGCGTTGGCATCCAACCCATACTCGGACTTCTCCAGATCATCCGGCATCTGGATAAGCGGGATGGAAGTTGAAGAAGCCGTGGTTCCGCTGGCACTGCCGATGTCATCGCCATTACTGGCGTCAGCCACAAACAAACGCCGCTTTTCATCACCCAACAGACTGCGGGCACCCCCGAGAGTCACCTCAGGGCCATCCACATCTTTAGACCAGAAGCTCCGCGAATTTTCCATAAAAAAGCCGGTATTCGGATCCACCGCGGCATTACCATTCTGATCCACCAATTTCGGCGCATCATTCCCCAAGGCAAGACGATAACGCTTCAGGTTGCCTTCCCATCGGGAGTCCATTTCCGGCCCGAAAATGGCGTAGTACAACTGATCCAGATGCTGCATACGGTTGAGCTGGTTTACCGCCACACCTGGTGCCGCCACCGTGCTGTTCACATCGGAGATGGAGTTGATGATCTGCCGCAATGCACTTTCCAATTCGGTGGCCGAGGCCGCCGTCAGCGCAGAACCTTGCCCAGCGTCTGCCACTTCAGCCAGCTGCGAGGCAGTCGTGTCGTCCAAGTGGAAGCCCACCGTATGGGTATGGACTGCACTTTTCTGAGTATTTTCGGTTCCGTCGTACAACCAGCTAGCCAGTTGCTTCATACAGGCAAAGCTTGCCGCTGCGCCACTCGCCCCTCCCTTGCAATCACCCGGCTGGCCAGTGGTAGACGTGACCTGGCCATAAGCCCTGTCTGAAGTAGGCTCGCCATCGGTCATAAGAATAATATGATTGGAGCTGCACTGCCCGGCGTTGCTGTCCAGAGGCGTGTTGTACACACCACTCTGATCGAAACCTGCCGCATCCGGTTCACCGCGGGCAAACACTGCTTTCTGGCCCATCATGTACTTGGCCATTTCGGTATAAGCTTCCATCAATGGGGTGCCGCCATTGGGGGAAATGTTGTTCACCTGACGTTTCAGCTCATCACGAACCCGCTCGCCATAATTACTCTGATCAGCGCTCAAGGCAGTCATCACCAGACTGGCAGCATTAGCCTGCCCAGACTCCACCGCAGCCAGACGCACATTCTTGTCTGCTGTTACCGTCAACACCAGACTGCCATTGGCCTGCCAGTTACTACTGGCCATGGCCTCTGACACGATATCCGTAACATCCACTTCATGAATCACATCATTGCCGTCGAAAGCACCCTGCGCACCTTCCGTAACGTAGGTTGCCGCGGAGCCGGTAGAACGATTGCCGAGATTGTTGTTGCTGCTCTGCAACGCTGCTCCAGAACCCGCTTCCGCACGGATAGTCAGAGTGACATCACCGTAGGCCGGCTTCTCCACTGTTTCAGTACGACAATAAGTTGGCCACCAGGGATAGGGGCACACTTTTTCCTGAACCAACCGGGTTGCCCCTTTGGCTCCCTTGAAACGCAGTATCGCTTTCTCGATCACATCCGGCTGAGCCTGAGACAAGCGTGAATCGAAGGGAATGGAAGGGAATCGCAATCCCCCAACACGGGAAGATTCAACCTGAAGATTGCTGGAATCCAGGGTCACCTGCCCCCCGGCAGCTTCCCAGGCATCGTTACTGCCGTTACCTATGGCATAGGCCATGCCCTGATTACAGGAAAGCTGATCTCGGTAGGCCTGCCCATCCGCCGGACCGCCAACCACGGTCAAATTTTCGTTCTGGCCCCAAGTCACGCGCAGACGTGGGGGGTTCCCATTGCGGGAACCATAGGCATGAATCTGTCGGCTATTGTGTGGTGCAAGACTGCGAAAACGCAGTGCAAGCCCCTGACCGCCACACCAGCTGGAACGGGACGTGGCCGCCTGTAGCAATGCGGTGACATCCACATCCTGACGGTTGTCGCGCCGATCCCATTGCCCGCTTACAGAGGAGGAATAACCCGGACTCCAGCTGCGATCTGAAACAGTATTGAGAGCGGTGAACGGTGAACTCAGCCCAGCCACATCATAGGCCCCCTCCAGTTTCATGAGGCCACTGGCATCCTCACTGGGGTCAACTTCCAGTACCGCTTCCTTGATAACCGCATAACGGGGGACATCCACCGCCGGGAAAAACAGGCCCACCTGACCATCCGCCTGGCCGCCATTGGGAAATTCGATGGTGTCACTGGTAGCCTGAAGGTTACCGGCACCGTCTTCCACGATGTCGCCATACTCATCCTCAACAGCATGACGCACCTCGGTATTGATCAGGGCATCCAGCGGCTCTACTTCCCGCATGACATAGCCACCAGTGGAACCCTGCACGCCGTTGCCGTTGCCATTCTGGCGGTAACGACCAATGCCCATGCTGATACCGCCGCCAAGACTGTCTACCACATTGGTGAACGCTTCCTTAAGCTGGTTGATGCGGCGGTTTTCCACATCATCACAGGCCTTCACATAGCGGCCGTTATATTCTTCATCCTCACACCACACCATGGAGCCGGAAGTATCGATCAACACCATGACCTGAGCATCCGCGCCCGAAAGTGAGGGAGACAGATAGATTTCAGTATCGTCAGCATAAACGCCGGGCGCACACAGCAGGCAGCAAAGCGCAATCAATCCTGTCCTTAGAGATTTCATGACCCCCCTCCTGTTCTAGTTATTCTTGGTCTGGGCAATGAGTGTGGCCGGATCTGTCATGGCCTTTACGTGGAATTCCTGTACATGGTAACTGGCGACCTGAAAGTCGGGTGCCTTGCCCTCTGCCGCCATTTCCATCCGGTGTGGCACCAACAACTGCTGCCCGTTGAGCTGAGCGCCTTCAAGCAATGACAAGTCAGGAGACACGCCAGTCTGTATCGTGCGGGATTGAGCCTGTAACAGGCCACGAGAGTCGAACCGAGATGCCTGGGCACAAGCACCCTGACTGTTAGGCGCGGCTGCCTGCTGACAGCGACGAACCGGGGTACCATCAAGCAAAATCAGTAACATCGGCGAATTGGTATCCAGCACTTCATCGTAGGTGTAGGCCAGAGATGATTCCGCCGCGTGGAAGGTCATCGCCGAAAGCTGTGCGCCTGTCGAAATACGCGCATTGAACATGGACATGCGCATGGCGGATACTCCCATGAGCGCCAGTACAACCAGCAGTAAAAGCGTAACAACCAGGACCACCCCTTGCTGGGCGAATCGAGCCTCCCACATACCCCCTCCTTGTTTTGGGTGCAGCGTAACGCTGGCGCGCTGCTGCCTTGCCGCAAAAAACGTATCAATCGTTTTTCATGGTCACCGGCATGGCTTGCCTACTATTTTGTGTAATTACCACCGGCGACTGATTAAGAATCAGAATTATCTCTACCACAACCAAATGCGAACAAGGTTCACAGAATGTGCAAAATCACACAATATTTGAGCAGAGTAAACCCTGGGAGCGGAAAGCCGCCAATTTTTTCATAAATATGCGACTTTTAGCACAGCCATAACAGCAAGAGAGCCAAGAGAGGGGACAGGCAGACGAGGGAGAAATAAGAGCGGGAGATACCAGCGAACCAACGGGCCCGCTGGCTGGCATCAGAGAAACAGTGCGAAGAAGGCGGAAAATCAGGAGCGGCGAGGTTTACGCAACCCCCACAGACTCATGATGAGCCCTGCTGCGACATAGATGACCGCCACCGCCAGCAACACCAACGGTGGGTCCAGGAAAACGATAGCAAACGCCACAATCACCCCCAGCAACACCTTGAAGGGAACCCGGCCGATATGGAATTCCTTGAAGGAGTGATACTTCACTGAAGAGACCATCAACAGACCGGCGCCAGCGACTACCAACGCCACAACCCAGGAGATCTCGTTGCCGTCCATGCCCCGGCTGGCCCCCAGCCACACCAGGGTCGCCACCAGGCCAGCCCCTGTGGGGCTTGGCAGCCCGATAAAGAAGCGCTTGTCGGTGCTTTCAGCCTGCACATTGAAACGCGCCAGGCGCAAGGCGGCACAGGCCACATAGATAAAGGCGGCCATCCAGCCAAACTTGCCCAGCTCGGACAATCCCCAGGAATAGGCCACCAGCCCCGGCGCCACCCCGAAGGCCACACAGTCGGACAGAGAGTCGTACTCTGCGCCAAATTTGCTCTGGGTGTTGGTGAGTCGAGCCACCCCGCCATCCAGACCATCCAGGATACCGGCCACGATGATACCGATGGCAGCATGCTCGAACAGACCATTCATGGCCGCCACGATGGCATAGAAGCCGGCAAAGAGGGCACCAGTGGTAAACAGATTGGGCAGCAGGTAAACCCCCTTGTGGCGGGCGCCGGTACGATGCTCGGCCTCCACCACCTCAAAGGTGTCGGGCTGCTCCGGGGAGGTTGTCTTATCGTTGTCCTGCATGGTGGTCCATCCAAATTGGGTGTGACTAGTCTAACTCAGTGACCGCAAACAAAAAACGCGGCCGAAGCCGCGTTTTTTGATGATCGGGACAAGCGCTTAGTTCTTGCTCTTGTCAACGATCTGGTTTGCCTGGATCCACGGCATCATACCACGCAGCTTCTCACCCACTTGTTCGATGGGATGAGCCGCGTTGTTACGACGCGCGGCCGTCATGGACGGGTAGTTCAGCGCACCTTCGGAGATGAACTGCTTGGCGTACTCACCGCTCTGGATGCGCTTCAGGGCGTTGCGCATGGCGGCACGGGACTCGTCGTTGATCACTTCCGGGCCAGTCACGTACTCGCCGTACTCCGCATTGTTGGAGATGGAGTAGTTCATGTTGGCGATGCCGCCTTCGTACATCAGGTCAACGATCAGCTTCAGCTCGTGCAGACACTCGAAGTAGGCCATTTCCGGCGCGTAACCCGCTTCTGTCAGGGTCTCGAAACCGGCTTTCACCAGCTCGACTGCACCGCCACACAGAACCGCCTGCTCACCAAACAGGTCGGTCTCGGTCTCGTCCTTGAAGGTGGTTTCGATGATACCGGTGCGGCCGCCACCCACGCCGGAAGCGTAGGACAGGGCAACATTCTTGGCGTTGCCGGAGGCGTCCTGGAAGATAGCGATCAGGTCAGGAATACCGCCGCCCTTGGTGAACTCGGTGCGAACCGTGTGACCCGGCGCTTTCGGAGCGATCATGATCACGTCCAGATCCGCGCGCGGCACGATCTGGTTGTAGTGGATGGCAAAACCGTGGGCGAAAGCCAGGGTGGCGCCTTCTTTCAGGTTCGGCTCGATTTCCTCACGGTACAGCTGGGACTGAAACTCGTCCGGCGTCAGGATCATGACCACGTCAGCTGCAGCAACAGCGGACGGTACGTCGCTGACTTTCAGGCCATGAGCTTCGGCCTTGGCGATGGAGGAAGAACCGGGGCGCAGACCGACGGTCACGTCCACACCGGAATCATTCAGGTTGCAGGCATGGGCGTGGCCCTGGGAACCGTAGCCGATGATGGCCACTTTTTTGCCCTGGATGATGGAAAGGTCGCAATCCTTGTCGTAATACACTTGCATGCTCATAGCTCTGGCTCTTTCAGATATCGGAAATCGGTTGCAGGCAGACGCTCAGGGAGTCTGCCCGGACAGGCCGCCACTCTAGGCTATCCGCCGCATTGCGTAAAATGATATATTTGAAACATTGCATTGCGATTAATGCAACATGAAGTGATATGGCAATCTATGGATACCAAACCCCTGCGCCTGTTCCTGACCCTGGCGGACACCCTGCATTTCGGACGCACCAGCACCATGTGCCATGTGAGCCCGTCCACGCTTAGCCGCACCATCCAGCAACTGGAGGACGAGCTGGGCGTGCCGCTGTTCTATCGTGACAATCGCAGCGTCACCCTGACCCGTGAAGGTCTTCGCTTTGAGGAATACGCCCGCGACACGCTGACGCGCTGGGACAATCTGCGCCATGCCCTGCAGGAAGATCGGCGCGTGCTACAGGGGGAGCTGAGCCTGTACTGCTCGGTGACAGCCAGCTACAGCTTCCTCTACGACATCCTCAGCAGCTTTCGCCACCAGTACCCACGCATTGAGCTGAAGCTGCACACCGGTGACCCGGCACAGGCAGTGCAGCGCATCCAGCATGGCGAAGAAGACATCGCCATCGGCGCCCGTCCGGATCACTTGCCCGCCGGCATCGCCTTCCGCCCCATCGCCCGCTCTCCGCTACTGTTCATTGCCCAGGCCGGGCAGGCCCAGCTGGCGGAACGCCTCAACGGCACCGCCAGCAAAGCAGCCTGGGAGGATGTCCCCATGATTCTTTCCGAGGAGGGGCTGGCCCGAGAAAGGGTGGACCGCTGGTTCCGACAACTGGGCGTCAAGCCGCATATCTACGCCCAAGTCGGCGGCAACGAAGCCATCGTCAGCATGGTCAGCCTGGGATTCGGGGTGGGTATCGTGCCGAAAATCGTGCTGGACAACAGTCCGCTGGCCGGCCGTACCCGCCCCCTGGATGTGCAGCCAGCACTGGCGCCCTATGAGGTGGGTCTGTTCACGCAGGAAAGGCGGCAGGAAGAGCCATTGATTCAGGCTTTCTGGTCGCAGTTGCCGGAATAGTTATTTCTGCAGGAGCGGAGCAACGACCACAGTCGGCCCGAAGGGTGAGCGAAGCGAATAATGCCGCCTGCGGCGCTCCTACAGATAAACCGGAGGCACAAAAAAGCCGCTCCGAAGAGCGGCTTTTCATATGGCGTCAGACATCGAGCGTTCTTACAGGCTCAACACCTTCTCGCCCCGGGAGATCCCGGACACGCCGGAACGCACCACTTCCAGTACCTGGGTTTCCCCGATGGCACCGATAAAGGCATCCAGCTTGTCGGAAGCACCGGTGAGCTGAACGGTATAGACGGTGCTGGTCACATCCACGATCTGGCCGCGGAAGATGTCCACACTGCGCTTCACCTCGGCACGCTGGGCACCGGTGGCTTTCACCTTGATCAGCATCAGCTCGCGCTCGATGTGCGCCCCCTCGGTGAGATCCACCAGCTTGACCACCTCGATCAGCTTGTTCAGGTGCTTGGTGATCTGCTCGATCTTCAGATCATTACCAAAAGTGGTCAGGGTCAGGCGCGACAGGGTGCTGTCTTCGGTGGGCGCCACCGACAGGCTTTCGATGTTGTAGCCCCGCTGGGAGAACAGACCGATCACCCGGCTCAGTGCGCCCGGCTCGTTTTCCATCAGAATAGAGATAATACGACGCATCAGGTCCGCTCCGTCTTGCTCAGCCACATATCGCGCATGGAACCGTCTGCAATCTGCATCGGGTACACGTGCTCGGTGGGGTCCACATAGATATCCATGAATACCAGGCGATCTTTCAGGGCAAAGGCTTCGTTCATGGCCCCTTCCAGGTCCTCAAACTTGGTCACCTTCATGCCCACATGACCGTAGGCTTCCGCCAGGGCCACAAAGTCCGGCAAGGACTCCATGTAGGACTGGCTGTGGCGGCCACCGTATTGCATGTCCTGCCACTGACGCACCATGCCCAGGGCCTGGTTATTGATGTTGATGATCTTCACCGGCAGGCCGTACTGCAGGCAGGTGGAGAGCTCCTGAATGTTCATCTGGATGGAGCCTTCACCAGTGACACAGGCCACGGTGGCGTCCGGGAACGCGAACTGCACGCCCATGGCCGCAGGCAAACCGAAGCCCATGGTCCCCAGGCCACCGGAGTTGATCCAGCGACGGGGCTTGTCGTACTTGTAGTACTGGGCGGCAAACATCTGGTGCTGGCCCACATCCGAGGTCACATAGGCGTCACCACCGGTGGCCTTGTAAAGGGCTTCCACCACCTGCTGGGGCTTCATGGGACCATTTTCATTGGTCTCATAGCGCATGCCGTGAACCTTGCGCCAGCCTTCGATCTCTTCCCACCAGCGCTCCAGCGCCTTCTGGTCCGGCTCGCCACCGTGCTCATCCAGAGCCGACAACATCTCTTCCAGCACCTGGTGCACCGGCCCCACGATGGGGATATGCGCCATAATGTTCTTGGAGATAGTCGCCGGGTCGATATCAATGTGGATGATCTTGGCACCCGGACAGAATTTCTTCACGTTGTTGGTCACCCGGTCGTCCAGGCGAGCCCCCACCGCGAGAATCACATCGGAGCTGTGCATAGTCATGTTGGCTTCATAGGTGCCATGCATGCCCAGCATGCCCACATTCTGCGGATCCGTACCCGGGAAACAGCCCAGCCCCATCAGGGTATTGGTTACCGGGAAGTTCAAGCGATGGGCCAGCTTGGTCAGCAGTTCGCTACCCTCGCCCTGGATCACGCCGCCACCCGCATAGATCACCGGGCGCTTGGCTTTCATCAGCTCTTCCACTGCCTTGCGGATCTGGCCAGAGTGGCCACGGCTGACCGGCGCATAGGAACGCATCTTGACCTTTTTCGGATACTCGTAAGGGTTCTTCACGTTCGGCGCGGTCTGATCCTTGGGAATATCGATCAGTACCGGGCCGGGACGGCCGGTGGTGGCAATGTAGAACGCCTTTTTCATGATCTCCGGAATGTCCTTGGCATCGCGGACCATGAAGCTGTGCTTCACCACCGGACGGGACACGCCGATCATGTCGGTTTCCTGGAAGGCGTCATCGCCAATCCAGTCGGAGCGCACCTGACCAGACAGAACGATCATGGGGATGGAATCCATGAACGCCGTCGCCAGACCGGTAATGGCATTGGTGGCACCGGGACCCGAGGTCACCATCACCACGCCGGGCTTGCCGGTGGCACGGGCATAACCGTCCGCCGCATGGGTGGCCGCCTGCTCGTGACGAACCAGAATGTGGCTGACCGTGTCCTGCTGGAACAATGCATCGTAAATGTGCAGTACGGACCCCCCGGGATACCCGAAGATGTACTCCACTCCCTCGTCTTGCAGCGCACGGACCACCATCTCCGCGCCGGATAACATTTCCACGGTTGCTACCTCAAATCAGAATGCATACAACCCACTGCCGTGCAGCGGGACGGGCTTTACAACTTGCTGCCTGCGGGTAAAACACCGTATTTGGGTGCTCTTGGGCCCTGTCGGAGGTGGCCGACACGAACGCAGGCTGGGAGGGCGACACGGAGGCACTGCAAACCTGAAGAGGGATTACTCCCGCTAAATAGGAATGAGAAACCTCCGGAGGCTCCCACAGCGGGACGAGAGTGCAGTGATACTGCTGGCAGGACATCGCGGTAACGGTGCCCCGGGTCCCGGCCTCACATTTACCGGTAAGCAAATGCGGGTCCCGATCTCCGGAAAGGCCCAATTTTGTCAGAAATGTGCGTCGATTCAAAGCCCTTGGTCGGGTTTGGGTTGCAGAAAATCCCCCTCAACAGTCATGCTAAAGTACGAGCCGAAAAGACAACCCGAAAAGAAGACCAACATTATGAACAAATTCAGCCTGTTGCTTGGCAGCGCTCTGCTCATCCTCGCCAGCGCCAGCTCGGCGGCCAAGTTCTACAAATGGGTCGACGATAATGGCGTCACCCACTATGGGGCCAACCCACCGCAGGGAGTGGTCTCCACGGAAGTGAATACTCGCGCCAATGCCAGCTCGGACCAGAACAAGGCACTCGAGTCCCTGCAGGAGAAACGGGACCAGGCCACCAAAGAGCGCGAACAGGCCGAACAGGCTGCGGAAGAGGCACGGCGGGAAAAAACCGACCCGGAGGCCGTCCAGCAGGAGCGTTGCGAGCAGTATCGCAAGAACCTGGACATCCTCATCAACAAGCCGACGGTTCGCCAGAAGAACCCGGAAACCGGCGAGATGGAAGTGATTGACCAGGACAAGCGGGAGGAAATTCTGGAAAAAACCCGCAAGGCGCTGGAGCAATGCGAAGCGTCCTAGCCCCATTCAGGTAAACACAAAAAAGCCGCAGATCACTCTGCGGCTTTTTTGTGGTAATGACAGCGGATCAACGATCAAACGTGAACCGGTCCTCGTTCACCCCGATCGAGATAGTGTCACCCTGCCCGAACTCTCCTCTGAGCAAGGACTGGGCCAACGGGTTTTCCAGCTGTTGCTGGATGGCCCGCTTCAGGGGCCGGGCACCATAGACCGGGTCGAAGCCAGCTTCCACCAGTTTATCCAGCGCCGCATCGCTAAGCTCGAGGCGGATATCCCGCTCAGCCAGCCGCTTGCGCAAGTAGTCCAGCTGAATACCGGCAATGCCCTTAAGCTGATCCTTGGCCAGCGGATGAAACACCACCGTTTCGTCCACCCGGTTGATGAATTCCGGGCGAAAATGGTTACCCACAACCTCCATGACCGCCGCTTTCATGGCCTCATAATCGTTCTCTCCGGCCAGTTTCTGGATCAGGTCGGAGCCCAGATTGGAGGTCATCACCACCACGGTGTTGCGGAAGTCCACAGTACGGCCCTGGCCATCGGTCAGGCGGCCATCGTCCAGCACCTGCAACAGGATGTTGAACACATCCGGATGCGCCTTTTCCACTTCATCCAGCAGCACCACGGAGTATGGCTTGCGGCGCACGGCTTCGGTCAGATAGCCACCTTCTTCGTAACCTACGTAGCCCGGAGGCGCACCCACCAGCCGCGCCACGGAGTGCTTCTCCATGAACTCGGACATGTCGATACGCACCATGGCCTCTTCGGTATCGAACAGGAAATTGGCCAGCGCCTTACACAGCTCGGTCTTACCCACCCCGGTCGGGCCGAGGAACAGGAAGCTGCCATTGGGACGGTTCGGATCGGACAACCCGGCCCGGGAACGCCGCACCGCGTTGGCCACCGCTTCCACCGCTTCTGCCTGGCCGACTACCCGCTGGTGCAAGGCCTCTTCCATTCGCAGCAGCTTGTCTTTCTCGCCTTCCAGCATCTTGGCGACGGGAATCCCGGTCCACTTGGACACCACCTCGGCGATTTCCTCGTCGGTCACCTTGTTGCGCAGCAACTGGTTTTCCGTCTGGGACTGCTGCTCTTCCTGGTCCTGGGCCGCCTGTACCTTTTTCTCCAGTTCCGGGATGACCCCATACTGTAGCTCGGACATACGGTTCAGGTCCCCGGCGCGGCGGGCCTGCTCCAGCTCAACTCGAGCCTGCTCCAGTTCAGCCTTGTATTCCTGGGCGCCCTGCAACGCGGCTTTTTCGGCTTGCCAGATTTCTTCCAGATCCGCGTACTGCTTTTCCAGCTCGTCGATATCCGCTTCCAGTTTTTCCAGCCGCTTTCTGCTGGCCTCGTCCTCTTCCTTGCGCAGCGCCTGACGCTCCATCTTCAGCTGGATCAGGCGACGGTCAAGACGGTCCATTTCTTCCGGCATGGAATCAATTTCCATGCGGATACGGCTACCGGCCTCATCAATCAGGTCAATAGCCTTGTCTGGCAACTGACGATCGGTGATATAGCGATGACTGAGCCTGGCCGCGGCAATGATGGCGCTGTCGGTGATATCCACACCATGATGCACCTCGTAACGCTCTTTCAGGCCGCGCAGAATGGCGATGGTGTCTTCCACCGTAGGCTCGTCCACCTGCACTTTCTGGAAGCGACGTTCCAGGGCCGCATCCTTTTCGATGTACTGGCGATATTCATCGAGCGTGGTGGCGCCGACACAGTGCAGCTCACCCCGGGCCAAGGCCGGTTTCAGCATGTTGCCGGCATCCATGGAACCTTCGCCCTTGCCGGCGCCGACCATGGTGTGCAACTCATCGATGAAGAGGATGATGCGCCCTTCCTGCTTGGCCAACTCATTGAGTACCGCCTTGAGACGCTCCTCGAACTCGCCGCGATACTTGGCACCAGCAATCAGGGCAGCCATATCCAGGGACAGTACCTGTTTGTCCTTCAGCCCTTCCGGAACTTCGCCGTTGACGATGCGCTGGGCCAGTCCTTCCACAATGGCAGTCTTGCCTACCCCGGGTTCGCCGATGAGAACGGGGTTGTTCTTGGTGCGACGCTGCAATACTTGAATGGTGCGCCGGATTTCATCGTCACGACCGATCACCGGGTCCAGCTTGCCGGACTCGGCTCGTTCGGTCAGGTTCACCGTGTACTTGTCCAGCGCTTCACGCTTGTCTTCCGCATTGGGATCGTTCACCGCTTCTCCCCCCCGCACCTGGGCAATCTTCTCTGCCAGCGTCTTCTTGGTGACACCGGCATTCTTCATCAGTTTGCCAAGCTCACCGTTATCGTCACAGGCCGCCAGCAACACCACCTCGGTGGACAGGTATTGATCACCACGTTGCTGGGCTTCCCGATCCGCCATGTTCAGTAAACGACCAGTGGCCTGCCCCATCTGCACATCGCCGGTGAAGTTGCTGACCGTGGGCAGCTTGTCCACCGCCATATTCAGGGCAGTAATCACATCCGCAACGTTGGCGCCGGCTTTCTCCAGCAACGGCTTGGCCGCCCCACCCTGCTGCTGCATCAGCGCCAGCATCAGGTGAACCGGCTCAATGGTGCTGTTGCCCTGCCCCACGGCCAGGGATTGCGCGTCTGACAGGGCTTCCTGCAGGCGTGCGGTGAGTTTGTCCATTCGCATTTGGGCTCTCCTTTCCGGTTGTGATCCGCGCTCCAGCTCCCTGTCGGCAAGCCAGCCACGATCACCGGTTATCAATCATCTGTCCCTTTAATGGGTCCGATTGAGCCAGATTCAAGAGCAGTGAATAGTTAATAGTGAACAGTTAACAGCGACGCGAGGCCGCTTGTCTGTTTCTGAAACGCAAGAAGCCGCGCCCAAACCATGAGCGCGGCCTCTTGCGTTTCAAAATCGATTCACCCCGGACGCGAACTATTCACTGTTCACTATTAACTATTCACTGCTCTTTTATTGGTCTAGCCAGATCATTGACGCAAACCGACCCGTGTCGCCTTCTTTTCGGTATGAATAGAAGCGCTTTAGGTCGCAAGCGGTGCAAAGCTCCCCCCCCTGGACGTCCTCCACGCCCAGACGAGCCAGCTCAATGATCGCGGCCTGGGCGACGGAAAATCGCCAATGATGAGGGGTGGCATCGGCGTGAAAGGCGGCTTTGAAATCTGCATGGGCATCCACAAAGGCCCGGTAGACCTCATCGCCGACCTGGTAGCATTTACCGCAGATCGCCGGACCCAGCCAGGCACTGACTGGCTCACCATTTGGAGCAATCCTGCTCACCCCTTCTGCAACGATGCCCGCTTGCAGACCACGCCAGCCCGCATGCACAGCTGCCACCGCACTGCCATCAGTTCGCGCCAGCAACACAGGCAAGCAGTCGGCGGTAAGCACCACACAGGGCCAGCGCTGCTGGTCGGTCCAGACCCCATCTGCCTCATTGTCAGAATCATCTGCCCGGATCACCCGTTTGCCGTGGACCTGCCGCAGCCAGGCCACCGGGTGGTCTGCTTGCAGCAGCTTCTCTACATGATGACGGGCCTGCTCCACCCGGGCGGGTTGGTCGCCGCAGTTCATGCCCAGATTGAAGCCATTCCAGGGTGGCGGGGAGTGACTACCGGCACGGGTTGTGACGGCCACACGCACAGACGGGTGCGGCT
Organism: Alcanivorax sp.; assembly: GCF_019431375.1. Classification (NCBI taxonomy): domain Bacteria; kingdom Pseudomonadati; phylum Pseudomonadota; class Gammaproteobacteria; order Oceanospirillales; family Alcanivoracaceae; genus Alcanivorax; species Alcanivorax sp. The sequence goes on along the minus strand of NZ_CP080267.1, from coordinate 3,513,918 downwards.
GCCACGCTGGCCAGATCCATTGGGAACGACTGGGTAAGGTCATGGGAGCAGCCCTGATTGGGTAACGCGGAAACCCCTTCTGCATCTCCGCCATTCACTGGTTCTGGCGGAGGTGCTATGCAGCTATTTCCACCCTACGAGTTGGCGTCTTCTTCCAGCACCTGAATCAACGCCTGCATATCTTCAGGCAGCGGCGCTTCGAATTCACAGTATTCACCCGTGGCAGGATGAATCAAGCCGAGTTTGCGTGCATGCAGGGCCTGACGAGGGAAACGTCGCAGGGCTTCACGCAAGGCCTCACTGGCACCGGCAGGCTGCTTGAGGCGCCCCCCGTAAAGCGGATCGCCCACCAGTGGGTAATTGCGATGGGCCATGTGTACGCGTATCTGGTGGGTACGTCCGGTTTCCAGCTGCACCTTGATGCGGGTGTGGGCTCGATAACGATCCAGAACACGGTAGTGAGTCACCGCTTCCTTGCCGCCGTGTTTCACCACCGCCTGCTTTTTACGATCCACCGGGTGACGCCCGATAGGGGCATCCACCTTGCCACCACCGGTCATCACCCCCACGGCAATGGCCTCGTACTGGCGAAACAGGCTCTTGTCCTGCAACTGCGCCACCAGGCTCTGGTGGGCTTCCAGCGAGCGAGCCACCACCATCAGGCCGGTGGTATCCCGATCCAACCGGTGGACGATGCCGGCCCGAGGCAGACTGTTCAGCCGTTCATCCAGGTGCAGCAGGCCATTGAGCAAGGTGCCATCCGCATGGCCCGCTGCCGGGTGTACCACCAGACCGGTGGGCTTGTTGATCACGATCAGATCGTCATCCTGATAGACCACATCCAGCTCAATGGACTGGGGCAGGTCATCCAGTTCCGGGGCGATTTCCACTTCCAGTGTCAGGCATTCATTGCCGATCAGTTTGTCCTTGGGCTTGGCTTTGCCGCCGTTGACGGTCAACACCCCATCCTTGATCCAGCCCTGCAGCCGTGATCGGGAAAACCCCTCGAACAGCTCGGCAGCAGCCTGGTCTACCCGCTGCCCCGCCTGATCTGCGCGCACCTGTTCGCTACGCTGAATTTTCTCGCCGCCAAGATGTCCCATAGTCCAACCTGTGTTTAAATGCCGTGTCTGAATTATTCAAAGGCTCGCCAGCCCGTCATTGTAACCGTTTAACGAGGGAAGAATGCCACGTATTTTATGGCCACTGCTGGGCCTGCTGCTGCTAGCTGGCTGCGCCAGCAACAAGGACCGCCCGGAATTGACCGAGGCAGACCAGTATCGGGAAGCCAGCGAGTCCCTGGAGTCCAAGAACTACCTGACCGCCATTGACCAGCTCAAGGAGCTGGAAGCTCGCTTCCCCTATGGGGATTTTGCCGAGCAGGCAGCTCTGGATCTGATCTACGCCCAGTATCGGGCGGTGGATTACCCGGCCACGGTGGTAGCCGCACAGCGCTTCATGCGCAATTATCCGGCCCATCCGCGCATGGACTACGCGCTGTATATGCGCGGGCTGGCCAACTTCAATATGGAGAAGGGCCTGTTCGACAACATGGTGAGCTCCGACAAGTCCAGCAAGGACATGGGAGCAGCCAAGGACGCGTTCCGGGATTTCGAGCGCCTGGTGAACCGCTTCCCGGACAGCGAGTACGCGCCGGATGCCCGGTCTCGGATGGTCCACATCCGTAACCAGCTGGCCCGCCAGGAACTCCATGTGGCCCGCTACTACGCTCGCCGCGGCGCCATCATCGCCTCCATTAATCGGGCTCAGTATGTGGTCAAGCATTTCCAGCAGACCCCTGCCGTCCCCGAGGCACTGGCTATCATGACCAAAGGCTACCAGCGCCTGAAGCAACCGGAACTGGCAGAGAAAAGCCGCAACGTACTGGCCCTGAACTGGCCGGACAGCAAGTTTCTGGACGATGACAAACAGGTCGCCCTGGCCTGGTGGCCGGACGAGGATGACGGGCTGCTGAGCCTGCTGACGTTTGACCTTCTGTAGCAGCTTCTAGCTTCTAGCTTCTAGCTTCTAGCTTCTAGCTTCTAGCTTCTAGCTTAAAAAGGTGGCATCGGATCTGTTCTGATGCCACCTTTTTTGTCTTCGCGCTTCCAACTTCTTATCGAGCCCTGTCTTGGAATAACTAGCAGCTAGTCGCTACCTCTAGTCCCCCGGCCGCCAGCCGTTAGTGATCGGGTAGCGGCGGTCCTTACCGAAGGCGCGGCGGCTGACGCGGGGGCCGACGGCGGCCTGGCGGCGTTTGTACTCGTTACGATCAGTGAGTTTTACTACCCGGTAGACGTTGTCACGGTCGAAGCCATCACGGATAACCGCTTCGGCGCTCATGTCCTGCTCTACATAGCGCTCGAGAATCGCATCCAGCTCGTCGTAATCCGGCAATGAATCACTGTCGACCTGGTCCGGGGCCAGCTCGGCCGACGGTGGGCGGGTAATGACTCGCTCCGGAATAATTTCCACACCCGCCTGCTGGTTTCGCCAATTGGCCAGACGGTAAACCATGGTCTTGAACACATCCTTGAGCACCGAGAAACCACCGGCCATATCCCCATAAAGAGTGGCATACCCCACGGCCATCTCACTCTTGTTACCGGTGGTCAGTACCACCGAGCCATTCTTGTTGGAGAGCGCCATGAGCAAGACGCCGCGACAACGGGCCTGCAGGTTTTCTTCGGTGGTGTCTTTCTCCTGCCCGGCAAATGCCTCGCTGAGAATATCCATAAAACCATTGAAGGCGGGCTCGATGGGCAGTACACGGTAATGCACCCGCAGGGTTTTGGCCTGCTTCTCTGCGTCCTCCAGGCTCATAGCAGAGGTATAGCGGAACGGCATCATCACCGCTTCGACCCGCTCCGGCCCCAGGGCATCCACCGCCACCGCCAGGGTCAGGGCCGAATCAATGCCTCCTGACAGACCCAGAAGCGCCCCCTTGAAGCCATTCTTGTTCACGTAATCCCGGGTTGCCAGCACCAGGGCCTGATAGAGGCTTTCTTCCAGGCCAGGCAGCGGAAGCTGCTCGCCCATGGGCTCGCAGTGTCCATCAGTACACTGCAGGTCTACCGGGATTAGCGCCTCGGTAAAGCTGGCGGCCTGGATACAGCGGTGTCCCTGGCTGTCGCAGACAAAGGACGCACCATCAAAAACCAGTTCATCCTGGCCGCCTACCAGGTTGCAATAAAGAATTGGCAAACCGGTTTCACGGCTGCGGGCTTGAACCTGTTCCAGGCGCTCCTGGAATTTGTTGGCCCGGAAGGGGGAGGCATTCAGATTCAACACCAGATCCACATCCTGCTGCTGCAGCTGGGCTGCCGGCCCGCTATGCCAGATGTCCTCGCAGATGGTCAGCCCCAGCATCCAGCCATCCAGTTCGAACGTGCAAGCCTCGGAACCGGGCTGAAAGTAACGTTTTTCGTCAAACACCCGGTAATTGGGCAAATGCTGCTTGAAATATTCATGGCGAGGGCGGCTTTCGCCGGGGAACATCACCCCGGCGGCATTGCGACGCTGGCCATTGCGCACCGCAGGATAGCCGATCACCACCGGCACACTAACCTGCTGGCCGATCATCGCCAGAGCCGCATCCACACGGCTGTTGAGACTGGGCCGCAACAGCAGATCCTCCGGTGGATAGCCGGTCAGCATCAATTCCGGGAACAGCACCAGATCCGCCCCCAGCAGACGGCGAGCCTCGTCCGCCGCATCAATCACCCGCTGGGCATTACCCTCAATGTCACCCACCAGCGCATTCTGCTGGGCCATAATAATCCGCATGGTTAACCGGCCTTTCCTCAAGTGAGCGCTGATTGTACTCTTTAGCCGGCGATCGATGAACGCATCCCGGCAAACAAGGAGAACAAGATGGGCCTGATTCGCCTGCTGATTATTGCCGCCCTGATCTATCTGGCCTGGCGAGTGGTGAAAAACCTGCTGTCACAGGCAAGCGGCCGCGACAACTCCAGCCCCGACCGCAGCAGTCAGGACGCCCAGGCCATGCTCAAATGCGCCCAGTGTGGCGTGCATGTTCCGGCCCCGGAAGCCTTCACTCATAACGGCCATCACTTCTGCTGCCAGGAGCACCAACGCCTGTATCTGGAGCACCATGACCGCTAGCCAGGGGTGGACGCCTGCCCGCATCTACAATGTCTACCGGATTGCCATCGCCTGCAGCCTGATGCTGCTGCACTTCGGCCCGGAACAAGCCCTGATCGGCAATCACTTACCGTTATTGTTTGAAACCACACTCTTTGTCTATCTGGGTCTGACGCTGGCATCCGTCACCCTGGACTTTCGGGCCGAGAAACGTGCCTATCCGGCCTGGGCACAGCCTGCCTCGCTGATTACCGATCTGACCATGCTGTCGCTCGTTGTCCATTCCAACGGGGGTCTGGAGGGCGGCCTGGCAGTACTGCTTCTGGTTACCGTGGCCGCCGGCAACATTCTGTTGCGCGGGCGCCTGGGCTTCCTGATTGCTGCTATGGCCACACTGGTCATGATGTTTGAGCAGTTTTACTTTTCCATGCAGTCCCTGTCGGACTCCTCTTTCCTGCTGACAGAATCCGGCCTGCTGGGCATCGCCTTTTTCATGGTATCGCTGATCATTCAGCAGATAACCCAGCGACTGCAGCAAACCGAGCGGATTGCACAGCGCCAGCGGGTGGCGATCGAGCGCCTGGAAGCCCTGAACCAGCAGATTGTGCAGCGCATGCGGACCGGCGTTGTGGTATTCGACGAATCCTTCCGCATTCTGATGGCCAACCAGGCAGCCAACAGCCTGTTTGGCACACCCATGCTCGGCAACCAGTTGCCCCAGCAACTGGTCAGCCGTTATCAACGCTGGCAGGACAATCCGTTACTGCCACTGGCCACCCTGAGAACCTCGGAACAATCACCGGTACTCAACCCCCGGTTTGCCCCCCTGGAAACCGACCACGAGCTGCTCACACTACTGTTTCTGGAAGACAGCGCCAGGGTCGCCCAGGAAGCCCAGCAGATGAATCTCGCCTCGCTGGGGCGCCTTTCCGCAACCCTGGCTCATGAGATACGCAACCCGTTAAGCGCCATCAATCATGCCACCGAGCTGTTGCTGGACGGCGATGCCAGCGAGGAAGACCAACATTTGCTTGGCATCATTCGCAACCATGTGGGCCGGGTGAATGGCATCATTCATGATGTTCTGGATCTGTCACGTCGAGGCAAAGGGCAAGCAGAACGCTTTGGTTTGGCGCCGTTTCTCAACGAGCTTTGTGAACAATGGAGCCTGCGAGGCTACTCCAGCGAGCGCCTTGGCAAGGCATGTCAATCGGACGTGGAAGTACGCTTTGATCGCAATCAACTGACCCAGGTGGTCGACAATCTGATTCGCAATGCCTTCCAGCATGGCGGGGAGAACTGCCGGGTTACACTGGAATGTGGCAGTCATGAACAAACCGGCCTGCCCTGGCTCAGAATCCGGGATAACGGCAGTGGCATTCCTCCCGAGACTGCCCGACACCTTTTTGAGCCCTTCTATACCACGGCCAGTGACGGCAATGGACTTGGCCTCTATCTAAGTCGGGAGCTTTGCCAGGCCAATCAGGCTGCGCTGAATCTGGAAGACACCCCGAACGGAGCCAGCTTTGTGATAACCTTTGCCCACCCGCACCGACAATTTCAATAACATGATCTGATTATGAGTGCTGATACCCCACACGTATTGGTTGTTGACGACGAAGCCGATCTACGCGAACTGCTGGTGATCACCCTTGGGCGCATGAAACTCAAGGCTACAGCAGCCGAATCACTTGGCGCAGCCAAAGCGGCACTTGGTGAAAGAACGTTTGACCTGTGCCTAACCGACATGAATCTGGGGGATGGCACCGGGCTGGAGTTGCTGCAGTTTATTTCCCGGCAATGTCCCGATATGCCTACCGCGGTCATTACCGCTTACGGCAGTATGGAAACCGCCACCGATGCGATGAAATTTGGTGCCTATGACTTTATTGCCAAGCCCGTGGCGCTGGATCGCCTGCGCCAATTGATTGAAGACGGGCTAGGCATCAGCGAGGTGGAAGACCATCACGAGGAAGAAGACAACCTGATCGGGCAGGCACCGAGCATGCGCGCCCTGAAGGCCCAGGTTCGCAAGCTGGCACGCAGCCAGGCACCGATCTACATCAGCGGCGAATCCGGCAGCGGCAAGGAGCGCATAGCCCGCCTGATTCACAACCTGGGCCCACGCAGGGAAAAACCCTTTGTCGCCGTCAACTGCGGCGCTATCCCATCGGAGTTGATGGAAAGCGAATTTTTCGGCCATCGTAAAGGCGCATTTACCGGTGCCGTGGAAGACTGTAAAGGCCTGTTTCGGGAAGCCGATGGTGGCACCCTGTTTCTGGATGAAGTGGCTGATCTGCCCTTGCACATGCAGGTCAAACTGCTCCGGGCCATTCAGGAAAAGAGTGTACGCCCGGTGGGTGAGGCTCGAGAGTTCCAGGTGAACCTGCGTATTCTCTGCGCTACCCACAAGGATCTGGCCAATGAAATGGCCGAAGGTCGCTTCCGGCAGGATCTGTTTTATCGTCTCAACGTTATCGAAGCTCACGTACCACCGCTTCGCGAACGACAGGAAGACATACCTGCACTGGTTGATCATATTCTTCAGCGCCTCAGCCAAGCCTGGGACACCAGAGCTCCCAAGGTCAGCGGCCAGGCCATGAAAGCTCTGTGTGATTACCCCTTCCCCGGTAATGTGCGAGAACTGGAAAACACGCTGGAAAGGGCGATGACCCTTTGCAATGGTATGGTTATCGAGACGGAGAGCCTGCATTTACAGTCGCCCTCTTCCCCTGCCCCAGCCAAAACAACCGATGGCGCCAGTCAGGTCTTGCCCAAGCGGGCCGCCGACCAACCGCTGGAAGACTTTCTGCAGGACATCGAGCGCCAGGAAATCCTCAAGGCACTGGATGCCACACACTGGAATCGGACTGCTGCCGCGAAAAAACTGGGCATGACATTTCGCTCCCTGCGCTATCGACTCAAGAAGCTAGAGTTAGACAGGGACGATGGCAGCGAGTGATCAGGGAGCTCCGTAGGGCGATGGATCGAACTCCAGTGGCTCCCCACACATCCATTGTGCCAGTAACCGAGCACTAGCAGGGGCTGCCACCAGCCCATTACGAAAGTGCCCCGTGTTGACCCACAGGCGTTGTTGCGAATCCACGGGAAAGATATACGGCTCGTCTCTCATGTTACCGGGCCTAAGTCCTGCCCATACAGCCAAAGGCGTTTTTCCCGCCAGCGATGGTTTCAGCCGCAAGGCGTTTTCGCATAGGCTCTCATACCCCTCCCTGGTAGGAAGACTTGTCTCGAAAGACGGCTCCATTGTAGAACCAAACAGACAGAGTCCCTCGCCACGGGGAATGAAATAACCGGAATCGCTGAGCCAGACCGTATCGGGGCAATCCTCACCCAGATCCCACAACAGCATTTGCCCTTTCACAGGAGTCACCGGCAACGTCACCCCCCAGGGAATCAACAGTGGAGCCGACCAAGCCCCCGCTGCAACTACAACCGCATCGAACGGGTGCTTGCTTGCCGCTGTCACCACATTCAATCCATCCCCGGCTTCTTCAAGGCCGGTGACCTTCTCAGCCGCTATGTTGACACCACGTTTCCCCAGCGCCTCCCTGAGCCGATCAATCAACCATGGATTACGCACAGAACCCAGTTCAGGCAAGAACCAACCAAGCGGGTGGCGCTCGCAAGTCACTTCGTGACGGCGACACCAGTCTGTGACTTGATGGGTTTCATCCGTCACCGCCAGCAATCCCTGTGGAACTACCTGGAAGTCCACCTCCAGCATACCGGCCAGCGCCTGATAATCCTGCACCGCATTCCGAGTCAGAAGGGTTAGCGCATCAGAATACCGCCAGGGGAAAAGTGGCGAAAGAATTCCGCCGCCAGCCCAAGAAGCTGGATTGCGAGCCGGCTCGTCGTGAAACACCGTGACCTGCCTGCCCCGACGATTCAACTCCAGGGCGGACAAAAGCCCCAGCACTCCTGCCCCGACCACTGCTACATCGGCTACATGCTTTGTCATAACTGCCCTACACCGTCTTGCGAAATTTATCTATGCCACCATGACAATGTGCTGTCTATGCTGCCTGTTCAGGCATCAGAGCATGAAGAATGAAAAGAGAAACCGGCACAACACTGATGGAGCTTATGGTCTCGCTGATCATAATGGGGCTAGTACTATCCCTCTCCCTGCCCTCACTGCAACAACTCGTCACCAATCAGCGGCTGGCCGCAGCCGCCAATGATACACTGGCATTAATGTTACAAGCCCGTAGCAGCAGCCTTGTGCAAGGCGACATCGTGATCTGCATCAAGAACAGTGACTGCAATGGCCATAGCCCGGGGCCGGGGCTGATGGCTTTCCACGACAGCAACAAGAATCTGAAACATGACACAGGGGAGAACATTGTCGCGGAAACCGGTGACACAAAACAAATTCAATGGCAGTGGAAAAGTTTCCGGGGCAAACCCTGGTTTCGATACAAAGCCACTGGCAAAGGGTACTACCAGAACGGGAGCTTTTACGTCTGCCTGAAGGATGTTGGCAAACGAGTGGTGGTTAACTGGGTGGGTCGGCCAAGAGTGGAAAGCAGTATACCGAAGGGGAGCTGCCCGGTTACTCCGTAACCGGGCAGGAAAAAACCATCGTCAGCGCTTGCTCCAGGGATCATCGGTGCCAATCGTGCAGCCACCCGTTCCGAAACAGGTATCACTATCCTGATTAATCTTGAATGACACCTCCCCCGCAACAATAGAACCGCTCTTTGGCGTCGCCAACGCTTCATAGGTCTGGTCGCCATTAGCCAAAGTAATCGTCACTGTGTACTTCTCGTCACTGGCCAGAGACGACCCCAATTTGGTGAGAGAGTTAGTGTATTTGAAGTTCTGGGATCGCCAGCGCTCCTGAGATGCAGCCAGATCCATCAGATCACCACGCACTTTGGCCTCAACCGTATTACGAACATGATTGGTGTATGACGGATAGGCAATCGCAGCCAGAATAGCCACTATCATCACTGTAATAAGCAACTCAATCAGGGTAAAACCTGTCTGTCTGTTTCTATTCTGCATATCAACCCCGAAGGGGGCTTTTGCCCCCAAGCGTATTTATTTTGTTTATGGCGTTGTCGGGCTGGGGTTCTCCGCCTGGATAACCGCATCCGCCTCCGCATCACTGTCTACCTGATACCAGCGGGTCTTCTTCAGACCACAGCCTTTCATAAAACCACCCGAACGGACGGAAGTACCCACCAGAATCGCGATCTGGGAACCACTCTCGCAGGCCGAATCATAGCCATCATCATCGGTTTCATCCGGATCAGTGGGCGGATCTTCCCCCCCCACAACGACCGTTGCACCCCCACCCAGACCAATGAGCGCACTCTCCTCAATACGGTCCGAGCCATCCACAGTTCCATCGTTATTTGCATCCCCTGCCGGCGACGCATCGTTCACATTGATAGTGTAAAGGCGGGTGCGCCCCTGCACCGGAGCACAATCCGAACGCGAGGAGAGGTCGGTAGGCACGTAGGCCGTGAGATAGATGACACCATCCAGAATAGCGGCAGCATCCAGCACCTTCTCCCCGTTCGCCTTGTCCAGGTTGATATACCAACCTCGTTTGGAGAGATCTCCTGCAGAGGGAGAGAGGTTACTGGTCACATCCACCAGGTCGGAAGAACCCACTGTTCCAGATGACGTATACCCGGATTTCTGCGCCTTGAAGATGTCCGTGTCCTCCACCATGAAGATACGATCCTGAGTCGCATTCTTTTCAAGAGGATGCGCCCGATAACCCGAACCAACCACCACCTGCAGGAAGGGGTTGTCGGAACTATCGTAAGCCAGCGAGGCAGTCACAGAGGCATAAAAACGTCGGTGATCACCATAGGAGGAGGACTCCGCGTACCCCAGGGAGGCAAGGGTCTCAACGCGACGCACCAGGCTACCCGCTCCGGTATTATCCATATTCAGATCTACCCGGAAGATTTGCCCACCCAGATCAGTGGCATAAAGGGCATCAATAAAGCCATCCACATCCAGATCCACTGCAGCCACGTCAGAAGGAATGCTCCACTTCATATTGCTTACAGTGTCGTGGGATGCAGCCCCGGAATTACTACTGGCATCCGAGGCGCTCCAGATAAGCTTGCCGTTGGTAGCATTCACCATATAGATGGCATTGCCCATGCTATCACCGGAGGATGACGTGCCCGCCGTATCGTGGCTTGCATCATCGTAACCACCACCGAAGATCAGTACCGGCACCGCTTTACCATTAATCTTGATCTGCGACAGCGTCGGGCTGGACCAGGTCTGCCCCAGGTCATCAAAACCGGATGTGGTTCCACCCTGGATTCGCCACAACAGACGAGGGTCGGGTGTCGCATCCGCATCCGTCACATCCAGAGCATACATGTTACGTCCACCGCGACGCTGCCCACCGAACATATAGACGTTCAGATTTGAACCTTCCACCCGGCGCCAGGGAGTCCAGGTCGCATCCAGTCCGTAAGTGGAACGGGGGTAGTCCATGGGCAACAGCTTCTCGTTCTCCATTCTCGCCCCGGTCTTGGCCAGCTCATCAGGAGGAATAAAAGAGAAGCGCTCACTGCCATCATCCGCATCCACAGCATGAAGAATGCCATCGTTTGTGCCGACGAAAACCACGTTGTCCTGAGTATTATTGGCAGTGTCCACTTCATAAGTCACCAAACGTGGCTCACTGTGCAGGGGGTCGCCCCATGAGAACTTGAGGAAGGTCAGCGCTTCCGGCTGGTCGGCGGCGTCTGCCAGGTTCATCTGGGCTGCAGAGGGCTGATTGGTATCATCCATCAGCGTTAGCCCCTCACCACTGCCGAATGAGGTTGCATCGATGCTGCCGGAAGGCTCAAGGTTGCTCTCGGTACCCGCAAAGTAATATAGCTTGCGAGTGGTACTACCGTTGTCGATCTCGCCCCGGGCACCACCCATTACCGCCAGATTGCCATCCACGGAATCAGACCAGAAACTCTTCGACTCATCCTTGAAGAAGCCTGTCGTGTCGTCGGTGGCCACGGCACCAGTTGCATCGACAATTCTAGGGCCAGAGCTGGCAAACTCGAGACGGTAACGCTTCAGGTTACCTTTCCACTGTGTCAGGAAATCCGGTTTGAATACGGAGTAGTACAGCTGATCCAGATGCTGGAAACGGTTCAACTGGTTAACTGCCACACCCGGCGCAGCCAAAGAGGCATTTTCCACCGTAATGCGGTCTATGATTTCGGAAAACGCCGTCTCGACCTCGTCCACATTCGACGCCGGCACATAGAAGCCCCCCGATGCTTCGGCAATACGGGAATAACCCTCAGTCTCAGTGTCTGTTAGCTGAAAACCGACAATGTGGGTCACCACCGGCACACGATCCGCCGGATCCACCGGGTTCGCCAGCCACTTGGCATACGTGGCAGAACAGGTGTAGTCGTCTGTTCCCGGGCAGTCAGGATCAGAGCCCTTGACGACGCCTTCGGTCGCCTTGGAAACGTTATCCTGCGCAGTCTTTCGATCGTTGGGGCTCTTGCCGGCCATCATGATGATATGACTGCGTGAGCACTGATCTGCAGCGCTGGGCGGCAATCGATAGCTGGTATACCGGGCATCGAAAATATCATCCGCATAGGTATCGGCCGGCTCGGTGCCCTCATTGCTTTTATAATAATCCGCCCCAGTGATGGGTACATGGCCATGCATGTAGGAACCCATGTCCAGCAGACTGGTGGCAGTATCAGGCTTACCCCCACCCTTGGCACTGGCCAGCAATGCCACCTGCTCCTTCAGCGCATCTCGAGAAGAAGGAAGGAAGCTGGAAGTACTGGCAGCGAGGGCATCAAATTTCATGTATGCGGCACTGGCGACACCGTCATCCATACCTCCCAGACGCACCGAGAAGGAATCCGGCGCAGAACTTTTCAGCACAAAGCCAAGATTGCTGCCTGCCGTCCACCCTGAGGTTGCCAGCACCTTGTTGACCATGTCGGTCACATCTACCTCAAAGTAACCCTGCTGGCCAGCCGTTAATGAATACTCAACGCTGGCACCCAGGGTGCCCTGAGCAGAAATACTGCCATCACTGTCAAACGGCTGGGCATCCCCATTGATCGCATCAATGACCAATTTACCATTGCCGGAAACCTCCATGGCATTGAGGTAGAGCCTGGCGTTGCTGATCACATCCCCGCTTTGAAGACCAAACTGGGGCATTCTCAACGCTGCCATATAAGAACCGGAAGAAACCGCTTCCTTACTGCCATTCGGGTTGGTGGCTTTCTTGGAGGTGGATACGGTATCCAGATTGCCTGCATCACCTACCAGGAAGGGACGGTCACTGAACAAGGTGCCGCCGGACAGTAACTCGATCGCATCATTATCGGTTTGGGAAGGATCGCGATGCTCGCCCCCCATACAGGACAATGCATCGTCACCAGACAGGCCAGCGCCCACCACCATGCTTGTGGGGTCCCACTCGACATGTAGGGAAGGCGCTTTCACTGGGGTCACGCCATCCGGAAGCAACTGTCCATTCGCCTCGGAGGCGTAGTAGGTAAAAGAGGAATCCGAGCGCATAAAGCCAAGGCCGATGGTTTCATTGCCACACCAGGCCGCCCGGCTGACCATATCCTGCATGACTGGGGTTAATGGAATACGAATGGTGTAGGTGTCAACTTTCTCGACTTTGGTATCCCACTCGGCACCCGTATTGTAGGTGCGGTTATCCTGGCCGGTTACCTTGGTAATGACCGACTCTGTCCAGCCAGCGGCAAACAGATCATTGCTGGCAGAAAAAGGCTGGGCCAGATCTACATCATCATGTAGCAGGCTCACTGCAGCGCCGCTGACCGGAAAGGAGGAGTGAAGTTCAATGTAGGCATTGGTAATGGAGGCATGGCGAGGCACCGCCACCGGATTGAAAACAAAACCGTGGCGGGTACTGCCATCGCCCCCCACAACCTTGACCTCCGCATCCCCAATAACAATGGCATCACTACTGCTTGCCTGGTAGGCATCACCATCCCCGGTAATAGCCAGACTGGTCAACTGGGTGCCTGCGGTATTAAGCAACGGGGTGACCGGATAGGCCACATAGGACCCTCCCGGCTGGCCGCCCGCATAGTAGCGGGATAACCCCATGTTAGTACTGGACGCAGTTCGGTCGATCACACGGTTCAGGGCAGCAGCAATGTTTTCGATGATATCGCCAGAGTTACCGGCGCCTGCAGTATCGATCATCATCATGATGTTATTACTGCTACCAGCAGGAATGCCCTGCAGATAAACTTCAGTGTCATCGGCATGCAAACCAGGCACACTGAGAAAAATGGCCGCGCCAAGGCCGAAGTAACAACCGGTTCGTTTAAAAATATTCATTTTTTGTCTCCCCACCCGCGCAACCTAGAAGTTGCCGCTCATGTATAGCCCCTTGCGGGAGAATTCCTGGACACTGTGACTTTCCACTTCCAGATCTTCCATGTCGCCCTTGGCTACCGTCACAAAGTCATACCAGACAACCGTGGTACCGCCCGCCCCCGTCGTGGTGATGGAGTTCCCAGCGATATTACGGATATTGTTTTTTGCCACCGTCCGAGACGAGGATTTCAGCAGGCTGCGCGAGTCCATGTAGTCTGATGCACCGCAGGCACCGCTCTGGTAAGGGTCATCCGCAGTCACACAGCGGTGCTGTATCTCGAATTTCCCCTCGGAGAAACGGCTAGTTAGTGCCCTGAGGATGACGTTATTCTGTCCACCCTCATCCGCATTCAGGGCCTCTTCAAACATGGACTGCAATGCAGTTTCACCTGCCTGAAATGTCATGGCGCTCACCTGAGACCCGGTGGTGATTCGAGCATTGAACAGCGACATACGCATGGCGGAGACACCCAGAATGGAAATCACCACCAACAGAAGCAGAGCGATGAATAACGCCATGCCATCCTGTTTTCTTCGATGTAAAAGTTGGGCTGCAGTTTTCATCTACACGGAATCCCATCTGTAATTACGAAGTTTGATTGTGCGAATAAACAACCGTCGTACCGCCTGCACATCCAGAGGCGCTGCACCACCGCTCAACTCATTGTCCAGCACGGTAAAGCCTCTTGGCGTTTCGCTCTGAACATCACTGTCGCGGGATGCCCTTACCAGCAAACCGATCCGCACACTAACAATCAGATCCCCTGCGGCAACCTGGTCGGCTCTGCGATAGTTGCCGGCATAGGGCACACCATCGTCTGCCGTGGCCCCTGCGGTCATTGCCCTGTCCACACCGTACTGAACCTGAAAACTGTCCACATTACTGACCAGAGTGACGCCATCGGTATCCACTTCACCGCCACTAAAAGCCAGATCATCATTGGCATCGATTAGACCCACACAAACCAGGTCGCCGTCTGCGTTAACGGAATAGCGATTCTCTATCAGGGCATCATCATTTGCCCCCGTGTAAAGATCACCTTCACAATCCATGGTGCCGAAGAAGCGAAAACGCAGCTCATCGTTGTCAGTAGCTCCCGTGCCGCCTTCATAGCTACTGGCGACGATGACACCTCCAGATTCCGTACCATCAGCTCGAGTCAGGCCCGCCATGCGCAATTCTTTAGACATCAACTCAGCGGCAAAACGGCCGGTTTCCTGCACTTCACTCATGGTTTGCTGCAGGCGAAAAGAGCGCTGATTAGTGATAAACATCTGCACTGCTGCTGCGGTGATCAACGTACCGAGCAGCAATGCGACCATCAGCTCGACAAGACTGAACCCTTGCTGTTTCGAACGCATCATGTGCGCACCTCCAGGACCACACAGTCAGCTTCGCTGACAACCTGATTTGCATCCTGGCAGTTATCCAGAGATTCGCCGCCCCAGGCCACCAGCACACACTGAGCAGAACTGCCCTTGCAGTCTTCAACACGAACCACACCTTGCGAGAGGAGGTCATTGGCATACCATTTGAGCTGAGCTATATCCCAGGTCGCCATGGCACTGGCAGTACAATCACTGTTCCAGCATGTATCGGGTAACGTGGCAGCCGGATCGCCGCTCCAGTTGGACTCGGTCTGGTAAACCGTGGATGAACCGGGGTTCGCCATCATCCTTTCAACCGCATCCTGGGCAATCGCCATTGCCTGGGAGCGCATATAGGTTTCGTCCGTAGAATCCAGCGCCCGGAGCTGGAGACCGGCGTAACCAAGCACCCCGATACTCAGCACCAGAAGCGCCACAAGCACTTCCAACATCCCCACGCCAGCCTGGCGAATCTGCATTGACTTCACTTTCGTCATCAGCTGCACCCGTCAAAATCTTCATTTTTCAACAAGCCGGTGCGCCCTACCCCAATCTGGCGCCCCGTCACTTCCCCTTTCGCATGACAAACCTGAAAAGTCAGTGCAGCCGGGGTCCGCCCCTGAAGATCAAACGTCACCGTCGTGGTGCCATCCGCTTCTGTCAGCGTAGCGTTCTCACAGGGATCAAAAGTTTTTGATTCTGTGGATCCCGCATACTCAAGGGTCCAACCACCAGCTCCCCACTCATTTCCTGTAGTGGTTCCATCCACGGCTTCCACACTGACAGTACGGCGCAGATTCACTGCATCCGCACGGGCAGTGTTAAGTGCCGCGACCAGATCCATGGTGCAGGAGCGAACCGCAGAGTCCGCAGTCAGCATCCGGAAAGACGGAGCGACCATCGCGATCAGGACCCCCATAATGACAATCGCCACCATCGCCTCGACAATCGTAAAGCCCCGTTGTTTTTGATTTATGCTCTTCATGGAGACATGCAACCCAATATTGTGTGAATTAACTCTAGCAAGCCGGTGAAGGGCATCAATGAGGGAGTGATAAACGGGCCGCCAGTGGCACCAAGCGGTATAAGTTGCTGAAATTTAATGAATTTTGGTACTTTCGGGTGTGAATTAAATCACACTATAGTCGTAGATCTTCATAATCTACGCACACTAAAGAACCAATCATGGAATTACACAGGCAGCGACACCTGAAGGGGAGCAGGCGTTACGTGCGCAGCGCCTTGGGCATGGAGAAGCGGATATTCTCCTCCCGGCCGGGGATCTCCTCGGCGTCGGAGCCACCCAGGGATTTGAGGGTGGTGATAACCTGCTGGACCAGCTCTTCCGGGGCGCTGGCGCCGGCGGTGACGCCGACAGCAGATTTTCCCTTGAGCCAGGCAGGGTCGATCTGGGAGGGGTCGTCGAGCAGGTGAGCTTCGGCGCCGCAGCGCTCGGCCAGTTCCCGCAGGCGGTTGGAGTTGGAGCTGTTCACCGAGCCAACAACCAGCACCAGGCCGCATTCCAGGGCCAGCTGACGCACGGCATCCTGGCGATTGGTGGTGGCGTAGCAGATATCCTCGCGTTTGGGACCGAGGATATTGGGAAACCGCTGGCGCAGGGCATCGATGACCCGGGCGGTGTCATCCACGCTGAGGGTGGTCTGGGTGACAAAGGCCAGGGTGTCCGGATCGCGAACCTGCAGCTTGGCCACATCCGCCTCGTCTTCGACCAGATAAATGTCGCCGCCATGGGCCTTGTCGTACTGGCCCATGGTGCCTTCTACTTCCGGGTGACCTGCATGGCCAATGAGAATGCTCTCGCGGCCTTCGCGGGCGTAGCGGATCACTTCCATATGGACCTTGGTGACCAGCGGGCAGGTGGCATCAAATACCTTCAGCTGGCGGCGTTCCGCTTCCTGCTGCACGGCTTTCGACACGCCGTGGGCGCTGAAAATGACGATGGCGTCATCCGGCACTTCGTGGAGCTCTTCCACAAACACCGCGCCGCGCTGGCGCAGATCATCAACCACATAGCGGTTGTGCACCACTTCGTGACGCACATAAATGGGCGGTCCGAACACTTCCAGGGCCCGGTTGACGATGTCGATGGCGCGATCCACCCCGGCGCAGAAACCGCGGGGGTTGGCGAGTCGGATTTGCATAAGAAGGCAGCGAACAGTTAACAGTGAATAGTTAACAGCGAAAGGCTGTTCCGGGCATTCTAACTGTTAACTGTTCACTATTCACTGTTAACTGAATTTCACCGTCTGCTCCGGCGCATAGCGTTCCACAGCGATGATCTCCACCTCGAAGGTCAGATCCCGCCCGGCCAGGGGGTGATTGAAGTCCACATAGACCCACTCATCCTCCACCTTGCTGATCACCCCCGGCAACTCGCCACCGGCGGCATCGGCAAAGCTGAGCACCATGCCCGGCTCCAGGGTGTCATACTGGGCAAAGGTATCCCGGGTAAAGTGCTGCACATTCTCGTCGTTGTAGTCGCCGAAGGCCTTTTTCGCCTCCAGGAACACACTGCGACGATCGCCGGCCTTCAGCCCGCGCAGGGCACTTTCGAAGCCCGGCAGCAAGGATTCGTCACCCCAGACAAAGGCTGCCGGCTCACCATCGAAGGTAGAATCCATCTCGGTACCGTCCATCAAACGCACGGCGAAATGCAGGGTGATGCGGGTATCCGGGCCCGCGCGAAGAATCTCAGTCATGCTTTTTGCGAGCTCCCAGGAACATGTCCAGTACTATCAGGCCGGCACCGATAGTGATGGCGCTGTCGGCGATGTTGAAGGCCGGGAAGTGGCTGTTACCCCAGTAGAAATCCAGAAAATCCACCACATGGCCCAGCACCAGCCGGTCGTAGAAATTGCCCAGCGCCCCGCCCAGAATCAGGGCCAATGCCACGCCCTGCAGTTTCTCGTCAGCGGTGAGCCGGGCCAACCAGACCAGAATCAATACCGAGGCACCCAGTGCAATGGCAGTGAAGAACCAGCGCTGCCAGCCACCCGCATCCGCCAGAAAGCTGAAGGCGGCACCGGGGTTGTAGGCCAGGGTCAGATTGAAGAACGGCATCACTTCCAGCCGCTCGTAGAGATCGAACCGGGCCACCACCATATGTTTGGTGATCTGATCCAGCGCAATCACCACACCGGTTAGCCACAACCAGATCAGCTGACCCGGCAGCAGTCGTTTCCGGCTTTCAGAGGATGCGCTATCCATGGCCTCACGCATAGCGTCGCACCTCGCCATCACCGTCCACATTGGTGACGCAACGGCCACACAGCTCCGGGTGCTCGGCATGGCTGCCCACATCCGGCTGGT
The DNA here is from genome assembly GCF_019431375.1 of Alcanivorax sp. Taxonomy (NCBI): domain Bacteria; kingdom Pseudomonadati; phylum Pseudomonadota; class Gammaproteobacteria; order Oceanospirillales; family Alcanivoracaceae; genus Alcanivorax; species Alcanivorax sp. Next base: position 3,495,711 of record NZ_CP080267.1, on the reverse strand, counting down.
GATGCCAGCAACGCACACACTTGGTGTGTTCGCTGGGCACCACCTGCACCTTGAGGCCGGCCACCGACGTCGCTTCCATATCTACCGGCGCCTCGGCCAGAGGCTTGAGAGTCGCGGCAGAGGTAATGGTGACAAAACGCAGCTCATCACCAAGACGATCCAGCAGGGCCTGCTGGTCGCCATCCACATAAAGCACCACCTCGGCACCGAGCCCGCCCTTGATCAGCTTGTCGCGGCGCGCATTTTCGATGGCCTTGTTCACCGCCTGTTTCACGTCCTGCACCTGCTGCCAGAAGGCGCGATCCATGTCCGCATCGGTAAGCGCGAAAAGCCCCGTATACCATTCCGCCAGGAACACGGAATCGAGCCGCTCACCGGGCAGGTTCTCGTAGATTTCCTCGGCGGTGAAGCTGAGCACCGGCGCCATCCAGCGCACCAGCGCCTGGGCAATATGATAGAGCGCAGTCTGGCAGGAGCGCCGCGCCACGGAATCTGCCTGGGTGGTGTACTGGCGATCCTTGATGATATCCAGATAGAAGCCACCCAGATCCAGGGCACAGAAGTTGTGCAGCTTCTGGTAGACCTGATGGAAATGGTAGCCGTCGTACAGCCCCTGAATCTCTTCCTGCAATTGCAGGGCACGATCAACAATGTAGCGATCCAGCGCCAGCATCTGCTCCGGCTGCAGGGCATCAGCCGCCGGGTCGAAGCCACTGAGATTGGAGAGCAGGAAACGGCTGGTGTTGCGGATACGGCGATAGCTGTCGCCCATCTGCTTGAGGATGTCCTTGGACACGGACATCTCGCCACGGTAATCGGTGGCTGCCACCCACAGGCGCAGGATGTCGGCGCCCAGGTCGTTCCACACTTCCTGGGGAGCAATCACATTGCCGATGGATTTGGACATCTTGCGGCCCTGCTCATCCACGGTGAAACCGTGGGTCAGCACCGTCTTGTAGGGCGCCGCATCACGGATCGCCAGGCTGGTCAGCAGGGAAGACTGGAACCAGCCACGGTGCTGGTCTGACCCTTCCAGATACAGATCCGCAGGGCTTCCCAGTTGCTCGCGCTGATCCAGCACACAGTAATGGGTGACGCCGGAATCGAACCACACATCCAGGGTATCGGTGACCTTGCTGTACTGGTCCGTCTGCTCGCCAAGCAACTCGGCGGGCTCCAGATCGAACCAGGCATCGATGCCTTCTTTTTCCACCCGCTGGGCCACCTGCTCGATCAGGGCCGGGGTATCCGGGTGCAGCTCACCGGTTTCCTTGTTCACGAACAGGGCGATAGGTACACCCCAGGTACGCTGGCGGGAGATACACCAGTCCGGGCGATCGGTAAGCATGCCTTCGATGCGGGCCTTGCCCCACTCCGGCAACCACTGCACCTGGTCCACTTCCTGGCGAGCGCGGGGCAGCAGCCCGGCCTTGTCCATGGACACAAACCACTGGGCGGTGGCACGGAAGATCAGCGGCGTCTTGTGACGCCAGCAGTGCGGGTAGCTATGCTCGATTTTCGCCAGCTTCACCAGGGCACCGCTTTCTTTCAGTGCCTCAATCACCGGCTCGTTGGCTTTGCTCACATGCACGCCACCCACCACCGGCAGGTCGTCACGGAACAGGCCGCTGTCCAGCACCGGGCTGATCGGGTCCAGATCGTATTGCTGACCCACCACAAAGTCGTCGGCACCATGACCGGGCGCCGTATGCACCAGGCCGGTACCGGCGTCGGTGGTCACATGATCACCAAGAATCACCGGCACCTGGGCGTCCAGGAACGGATGCTGCAGGACCAGTCGTTCCAGCTTGTTGCCTTTCACGGCAGCAGAGCGGGACACATTTTCCATACTCCAGCGCTCGACAAGATCGTCTGCCAGCGCCTCGGCCACCAGCAACTCTCGCCGCTGCCCCTCCACGTCACCGGACAGCAGCACATAATCCAGTTCCGGATGCACGGCCACGGCCCGGTTGGCGGGCAGGGTCCAGGGGGTGGTGGTCCAGATCACCAGCGCCGGGGCGCTGGCCTCGATGCCGGATCGGGCGGCGAAGTCCGCCACGTCCACCACGCTGAACGCCACATCAATGGCCGGGGAGGTCTTGTCGTAGTATTCCACTTCCGCTTCCGCCAGGGCGGAGGCGCAATCCAGGCACCAGTGCACCGGCTTGAAGCCCTGCTGCAGATGGCCATTGTCGACGATCTTGCCCAGGGAACGGATGATGTTCGCCTCGAAGGCGTAATCCATGGTCAGGTAGGGATTGTCCCAGTCGCCGAACACGCCCAAGCGCTGAAAATCGGACTTCTGTCCGGCCACCTGCTTGCTGGCGTATTCGCGACATTTCTTGCGGAAAGTGCCGGCATCCACCTTGTGGCCGGCCTTGCCCACCTTCTTTTCCACCATCAGTTCGATGGGCAGACCATGGCAGTCCCAGCCCGGCACATAGGGGGCATCAAAGCCTGCCAGGGTGCGGGACTTGACGATCATGTCCTTGAGGATCTTGTTCACCGCATGGCCAATATGAATGTCGCCGTTGGCGTACGGCGGGCCATCGTGAAGAATGAACTTGGGACGGCCGGCAAAGGCCTCACGGATCTTCTGGTAGAGCTGCTTTTGCTGCCACTCTTTCAGCCGCGCCGGTTCGCGCTGGGACAGACCGGCCTTCATGGGGAAGTCGGTTTGGGGAAGATTAAGCGTTGCCTTGTAGTCCGTCATAGTCCCGTCTTGAATAGTCCCGTCTTTTCGAAGTAGTCCCGGACCGCTTGCACGTCCTGCCAGATGGCAGTCTTGAGCTGGTCCAGATCCGCGAATTTCTCTTCCGCCCGCACATAATGGCGGAAGGCAACCGTCAAATGCTTGCCGTACAGGCTGTCCTTGCCGACACCTGCATCGCTGTAGTCCAGCAGATGCACTTCCAGGCGATTTTCCGTGCCGTTCACCGTGGGCCGATCGCCCATGTTGGCGGCGCCGATCTGCCCCTCCAGCTCGGCGCCACTGACCGTAACCGCAAACACCCCCGCCAGCGGCGAGTGCAAGCGTTTCAGCGCCAGGTTCACCGTGGGCAAATCCAGGGTGCGTCCGATCTTGTCACCGTGGCGCACCCGACCACTGATGGCAAAGGGCCGCCCCAACAGGGTTTCCGCCAGGGCAAAATCACCGGCACTGAGCGCCGCGCGTACCCGGGTGCTGGATACCCGCTCGCCGTAGATTTCGCAGGTGGCGGTGTCGGTCACAGCGAAACCGAACTGCTCGCCGGCCTGCTGCAGATAGGCGAAATCCCCGTCGCGGCCACAGCCGAAACGGAAATCATCGCCCACCACCAGGTATTCCACCCCCAGCCCGTCCACCAGCAGGGATTTCACAAAGGCCTCGGCGGTCAGGGAGCGGAATCGCTCGTCGAACCGCACACACAACACCTGATCCATCCCGGCGTCACGCAGGGCAATCAGCTTGTCGCGCAGGGACATGAGCCGGGCCGGCGCCTGCTGCGGCGCAAAAAATTCCTGAGGTTGCGGCTCGAACAGCATCACCGTGGCCTTCAAGCCACGGCGGCGGGCTTCTGCGATCACCTGATCCAGAATCCGCTGATGCCCCTGATGCACCCCATCGAAATTGCCGATGGTGGCCACGCAGCCGCGATGCCTGTCGCGCAGATTGTGAATGCCGCGAATCAGTCGCATCTCATCCTCGTCTCAAAAGACGCCCGATTATACAGGCTCGCCGATGGTTTTGTATGCGCCCGTGACGGCGACCGGCGGGAAAAATGGTTGACCATCACAGACATGGCGCTCACGCAGAGCGAAGACAACCCACTGGATGTCAGCGACGTAAATGCCGCGGGCGCAGCCCCAGGATCAGCAGGCTAACCCCATAGATCGCCAGCCCGGAGGCCACAATCAGGCTGAGCCAGCCAACCCTGCTCCACATGTCGGCCTCGGTCCAGGCCTGGGTCTGCAACGACAGCCAGTAAGTAGCCGCTGCCATCGCACCACCAGCAAACACCATCCGCCCCCAATGAAACAACCAGCCCTTGAGCGGCTGATAGACCCCGGCCCGGCGCAACCCCAGATACAACAACCCGGCGTTGAGCCAGGCGGACAGGGCCATGGCCGTGGCTAGCCCCACATGGCGCCACTCCCACACCAGCATGGCACCAAACGCCATATTCGCCAGCATGGCGATCACGCCGATCTTCACCGGGGTACGGGTGTCCTGGCGGGCATAGAAGCCCGGCGCCAGTACCTTGATCAGCATGGCCGCCAGCAGGCCGGCGCTGTAGGCACGCAGGGATTCTGCGGTTTTCGTCACATCAAAAGCGGTGAACTCGCCGTACTGGAACAGCGTGGAGAGCAGCGGCTCAGCCAATACCGCCAACGCCAGCGCCGCCGGCAGACCAATCAACAGCACCATGCGAATGGCCCAGTCCAGGGTGCGGGAAAACGCTTCGCTGGACGCACTCACATGCTTGCTGGACAGGCTGGGCAGGATCACCGTGCCGATGGCCACCGCAAAAATACCCAGCGGCAGCTCGATCAGCCGGTCCGTATAGTAAAGCCAGGTCACCGAGCCGGTTTCCAGCAGTGATGCCAGAACGGTGTTGACCAGGGAGTTGAGCTGATAGACCGAGGCCCCGAACAGGGCCGGCACCATCAATGTCATGATCTTGCGCACCCCCGGGTCGGACCACCCCATGCGCGGCACCGGCATCAGGTTCAGCCGGGCCAGGAATGGCAACTGGAACAGCAGCTGCGCCACCCCGGCGATCAACACCCCCCAGGCCAGCGCCACCGCCATGCGGTCCTCGGCAAACTGCGGCGCCAGAAACAGGGCGCAGCCGATCAGGCTCAGGTTCAACAGCACCGGGGTAAAGGCCGGCACCGCAAAGCGGTTCCAGGAATTGAGAATGCCGCCAGCAAAGGCGGTCAGGGAAATAAAGAACAAGTAAGGAAAGGTCAGCCGCAGCATTTCCACGGTCAGGGCCCGTTTCACCGGATCATCGCCAAAACCCGGCGCAAACAACCACACCACGCCGGCTGCCGCCAGCATCCCTACGAGAGTAATCAACGCCACCACGGTGCCCAGAGTCCCGGCCACCCGGTCCACCAGCAGCTTGGTGGCCGCCATGCTGCCCTGACTGCGGTACTCGCTCAGCACCGGCACAAACGCCTGGTTAAAGGCCCCTTCGGCAAACAGACGACGGAAAAAATTGGGAATTTTCAGGGCCACGAAGAAGGCATCTGCCCCGGCGGAAGCCCCCAGCATGCGGGCGATCACCACATCCCGAACCAGCCCGAGCACCCGCGATAGCATGGTCATGGTCGCCACCACGGCGGTGGAGGCCATTAAACCGGCTTTTTTCGGGGTCTTTTCTGTGGATTCGGTCATGATGCCTCCAGCAAACCGGGCAAGAGTAAACAAAGGCCACCCAAACCGCCAGAATGATGATTTCCGCCACCGCAGCCCATTGACATCAGGCCGTCGGATCGGCATAGTTGCGCGTCTTTAGACCGTGGCCCGCGTGTTTTTTGATCACAACAGGCAGGGTCGGCCCATAGCGGCCAGTGTCACAACCCGATTTGACCTTCGAATTTAAGTATAGGAGCAGGACCTTGGCTAACTCACCGCAAGCACGCAAGCGTGCGCGTCAGGCGGAAAACCGCCGTCAGCACAACGCAGCGATGCGCTCCATGGTGCGCACATACCTGAAAAAGGTGAACGCGGCTATTGCGTCCGGCGACCAAGGCAGCGCTCAGGAAGCTTATAACCAGGCGGTGTCTGTGCTGGACAAAGCCACCCGCAAGGGCAAGTTTCACCCCAACAAGGCTGCTCGCCACAAGAGCCGCCTGAACGCCAAGATCAAGGCCATGGCTGCCTGAGTCTGACGCGTTCGCGTTAAAAAACCGGCCATTGGCCGGTTTTTTTATGTCTGGGAATCAGTGACCCGCTTCCCACATCAGCCAACTTCGAACACCACCATATTGTCCCGGTGGATCAGCTCTTCCTCGTTCATGTAGCCCAGCACATCGGCAATCTCAGTGCTTTTCTTGCCACAGATCCGGCGCGCGTCGGCAGCGTCATAATTGACCAGGCCACAGCCGATGCGCTCGCCCTGCTCGCTTTCACAGGCCACCATTTCCCCGCGGGAGAACTGACCGAACACATCCATCACACCCACCGGCAGCAGGCTGGAGCCACCATCACGAATACGGCGCACCGCTCCGGCATCCAGCACCACCCGGCCACGCATCTGCAGATGCCCGGCCAACCACTGCTTGCGGGCATTCATGGGCGAGGTATCCGGCAGCAGCGTAGTGCCGGGCCCCTGCCCCTGTGCCAGCTCCGCCAGCACCTGCGGGCTGCGCCCGGACGCAATGGTGGTGGAAGCCCCGGAGCGAGCAGCCAGCTTGGCAGCGCGCACCTTGGTGGCCATGCCACCGCGACCCAGCAGACCACCACCGCCAGCGACGCGGGCGATATCCGGGTCCGATGCCCGCGCTTCGCGGATCAATTTGGCATCGGGATTGCTACGGGGATCAGCGTCAAAAAGCCCCTCCTGATCAGTGAGAATCACCAACCGGTCGGCTTCGATCAGATTGGCCACCAGCGCCGCCAGGGTGTCGTTATCGCCAAAGCGGATTTCATCGGTGACCACGGTGTCGTTCTCGTTGACCACCGGCACCACCGAAAAACCCAGCAGAGTCAGCAACGTGGAGCGGGCGTTAAGGTAGCGCTTGCGGTCAGACAGATCGTCATGGGTGAGCAACACCTGGGCGGTGTGAAGATTGTGCTTCTGGAAGCGCGACTCCCAGGCCTGCACCAGCCCCATCTGGCCCACCGCAGCGGCGGCCTGCAGCTCGTGCACGGAATCCGGACGGGAGGCCCAGCCCAGCCGGGTCATCCCTTCTGCCACCGCACCGGACGACACGATGACCACCTCGATGCCCTGCTCGCGCAGCGCCACCATGCGATCCACCCAGGACTGCATCAAGGCACAGTCGAGACCCTTGCCGTCATTGGTCAGCAGGGCACTGCCTATCTTGATTACCCAACGCTGGCGGTCCGCCACGCTCACTCCTTCATTGCGCTCGATCAAGGTTCGTAAATGATTTCCACATCGTGGTCATCATCATCGTCGTCATCGTCATTCTGGCGAGCCCGGCGCGCGTCAGCCTTGAGCTCCTGCACCTTTTCACGGGCCTCTTCTTCCAGGCGGGCGCGAAGATCCTGCTGGGCAGCGGCATAGTCCGGGTCTTCCTGTTCCAGCCGGCGACGATCCTCGATGGCATTCATCAGGGCGTAGACCAGATCTTCGCAGCCCACGCCCGCCGCAGCGGAAATCTTGAACACCGGCCCCTGCCAGCCCAACTCTTCGACAATGGCACCCGCCTGCGTCTGCGCTTCATCATCCGCCAGCAGGTCAATCTTGTTGAACACCAGCCAGCGCTCCTGCTCGGCCAGAGCCGGAGAGAAACGATCCAGTTCGTCGGCAATGGCATCAATATGATCCGCCGGGCTGCTGCCATCCATGGGCGCCAGATCCACCACATGCAGCAACAGGCGGGTGCGCGCCAGATGCTTGAGGAAACGAATCCCCAGACCCGCCCCTTCTGCGGCACCCTCGATCAGGCCGGGAATATCGGCCACCACAAAACTGCGATGGCGATCTGCTTTCACCACACCGAGATTGGGCACCAGGGTGGTAAACGGATAATCCGCCACCTTGGGCTTGGCGGCGGAAATCGCCCGGATCAGGGTGCTCTTGCCGGCATTGGGCATGCCCAGCAGCCCTACATCCGCCAGCACCTTCAATTCCAGACGCAGGCGACGGGATTCACCGGGCTTGCCCTTGGTGATCTTGCGCGGCGCCTGATTGGTGCTGCTCTTGAAGTGAATATTGCCCAGGCCACCGCGACCGCCCAGAGCAATCATCACCGGCTTTTCCGGGTCGGTCAGATCCGCCAGCACCTCATCGGTATCCACATCGACAATAGTGGTGCCCACCGGCACCAGCAGCACCACATCGTCAGCGGATTTGCCGGTCATCTGGCGCCCCTTGCCGGGCTCACCGTTGCGGGCCTTGAAAATGCGCTCGTAGCGGTAGTCCACCAGGGTGTTCAGGTTGGTATCCGCCTGCACCATCACACTGCCACCGGCACCGCCGTCGCCACCATCCGGGCCACCGAATTCCACGTATTTCTCGCGCCGGAAACTCAGGCAGCCATCACCGCCCTTACCGGCGTGCACTTCAATGGTGGCTTCATCGACAAATTGCATTGGGAGGACACTCTTTACTGGATGGATGCCATTGTAGAGCAGCACGCAGGCCGCTCACCACAACGTCTCAGATCTGTTTCCTGTGGCGTGATGCATATCGCTTGCAAGCAGCCTGACACAAAAAAGCCCCGCGGGCAGGAGCCTCGCGGGGCTTTTTCTGACCCTTTCGGATCAGGCCACGGGCTCGATCACCACAAACTTGCGGCTCAGCGGACCCTTGGTTTCAAACTTAACGCGACCGGTCTCTTTGGCAAAGATAGTATGGTCTTTGCCCATGCCGGCGTTCACACCAGCGTGGAACTTGGTGCCGCGCTGGCGAACAATGATTTCGCCTGCGCTGACAACCTGACCGCCAAAGCGCTTAACGCCAAGGCGTTTACTTTCCGAATCGCGACCGTTACGAGTACTACCACCGGCTTTTTTATGTGCCATGTCTCAATCCTCTCTTCAATGTCTTAAGGATCAGCCCTGGATCCCGGTGATTTTCACCGCCGTGTACCACTGGCGATGACCTTGTTGCTTGCGGGAGTGCTTACGACGACGGAACTTCACAATCTTGATTTTCTTGTGACGGCCCTGCTCCAGCACTTCAGCGGTTACCTTGGCGCCATCCAGCAGCGGCTGGCCGACTTTCACGTCATCGCCGTTGGCAACCAGCAGCACCTGGTCGAAATCCACGGATTCGCCAGTGGCCACTTCAATTTTTTCGATGCGAACAACATCGCCTTCTTCAACGCGATACTGTTTGCCACCGGTTTTGATTACTGCGTACATGTATGTGCTCCAGCACAACTCCACTCAGGCGGGTAACACCCTGTTTTCAGGCATTGCCACTTGCAGGCCAGGCAGAGGATGAAATTGGGTCGCGAAGTGTACGTGAAACACTGCCCCCGAACAAGCCCTGATTGCGCCTCGTGCCGCCGCCTTCACGGGGGATGGGCTTTCCTTGACTAGCTGCCAGCCACTGCTAGCATTGCCCGCTGTTGCGCCCACCTTCTGTCTGGACACAAGTGCATGGATTTCAAGGCCATTTATGCTGTCGTTGAGGATGACTTCACGGCGGTGAACCAGTTTATCAATCACCACCTGGATTCCAATGTCCCACTGATCCGTGAGGTAGGTGACTATATTGTCCAGTCCGGCGGCAAGCGCCTGCGCCCGCTGGTGTCCATCCTCTGTGCCCGGGCGTCCGGCTACAGCGGCGAGCGCCATGTGGATGTAGCCGCCATCATCGAATTCTTGCACACCGCCACCCTGCTCCACGACGATGTGGTGGATGAATCCAACCTGCGCCGCGGCCGACCCACCGTCAACGCCGTGTGGGGCAATGCCGCCAGCGTGCTGGTGGGCGACTTCCTGATTTCCCGGGCCCTGCAACTGATGGTGGGGCTCAAGCACCCGCGCCTGCTGGATATCTTCTCCCAGAGCACCAACACCATCTCCGAAGGCGAAGTGCTGCAGCTGATCAATGTGCGCGACCCGAATACCAGCGAAGACAACTACATGCGGGTGATCCACCACAAGACCGCCAAGATGTTCGAGTCCGCTGCAGAAACCGGCGCGGTGTTGGGGGCCGATGACAACACCGACTTCGTGGATGCCTTCGCCGCCTATGGTCGCCACCTGGGCATTGCCTTCCAGCTGATCGACGATGTGCTGGATTACCAGGGCGAAGCCAGCGAACTGGGCAAGAATGTGGGTGACGACCTGGCCGAGGGCAAACCCACCCTGCCGCTGATCTACACCATTGCCAACGGCAGCCCGGAGCAGGCCAAACTGATCAAGGACGCCATTCGCAACGGCGGTCTGGACCATCTGCAGCACATTATTGAAACCGTTCAGGCCAGCGGAGGTCTGCAATATACGGTGGACAAGGCCGCCGAGCATACGCGCCTGGCCCTGGACGCCATCGCCGCGGTGCCGGCCTCCCCTTACAAGGAGACCCTGTTCACCCTGGCAGAAGAATCCCTCAAGCGGACCTATTAATACAAGGAGCCACCATGTTACGTGCTGCGCTAGTGCTTGCCCTGACTGCCACTTTCGCCGGCTGCGCCCTCAGCCCGCAGGTCATCGATGTGAAACCGGTTGCCAACGTGGACGCCACCAACATTGGCCGCAACCAGCCGGTACAGGTTCTGGCCGTGGATTCCCGGGACCAGGACGCATTCGGCACCCGCGGTGGCGTCTACAAGGATACCGCCCTGGTACGCCCCGCCAATGACGTGAAAGACGCCATTGAGGACGCCGTTCGCAAGGGACTGCAGACCCAGGGTTTCAACGCCTTCAATCCCGGCGATGACGCCACCCGCCTGGAGGTGCGCCTGGAGCAGCTGGACTATGTGCCAGAGGAAGGCTCGGTGATTAATCAGGTCACCCTGACACTGACCCTGCTGGCCGAAGCCAGCCGAGGCGATGTGATCCACACCGGCACCTACAAAAGCAGCGTGGAACACGACCTGCCAATGACACCGTCGGCAAGCCGCAACCAACAGATGGTCAACGATATCCTCAGCGGTGCCATCACTCGCCTACTCAAGGACCCGGAAATGTTGTCATTCCTGGCAGGTAACGATCAGCCCTGATGCCCACAAACCGCGTTGCCATCCACTACTGCAGCCAGTGCAACTGGCTGCTGCGCAGCGCCTGGTACGCCCAGGAGCTGCTGACCACCTTCAGCGATGAACTGGACGAAGTGGCCCTGCAACCAGGCACCGGCGGCGTGTTCCGAATAGAGGCCAATGGCAAGCCGATCTGGGAGCGCAAAACCGACGGCGGCTTTCCGGAAATCACCGAGCTGAAAAGGCGGGTGCGGGATGTGGTCTGCCCGGAGCGGGAGCTGGGGCATATTGATCGCAAGGGCTGAGCTGCAAGTTTCAAGTTGCAAGCTTCAACGCGAGGGCATGCAGTGCCATCCGGAGCGGATGTCATTCCACGCCCCGACTCGTGGTGCAGTGGGGCGCGGGGCACAACCTGACAAGATACCATCAGCCTTTGCGCGAGCTTTGAAACTTGCAACTTGAAACTTGCAACTACTCATTCTCAGGCCGCACATCCACCTGCGGCTCTTCGCTGTCAAACGGCACCGCCACGGTAAACAGCAGTGGCTGGCAGCACACCTGACAGTCTTCCACATATTCCTGCTCCGCCACCGAGGTATCAATCAGCACCTCAATGGGCTCCCAGCAATGGGGACATTGCACGGTCACCGGCACCAGCCCTGCCATAACTAGATCGGCTCCGGATCGGCCAGCGCTTTCAGCCACGCCGGGCGCTCGCCCTCTGCCCAGGGCTCAGGCTGGCCCTGCCCCCAGACCGGACCCGGCCAGCAGGGATCACCCTCGAAACGGGCGATGATGTGAATGTGCAATTGCGGCACCAGATTGCCCAGCGCGCCGATGTTGATCTTGTCCGCCCCGGTCACCCGCTCCAGACGCGCAGCCAGGCCGTTAACCTGCTCCAGCAGCGCCTGCTGCTCCGCCACCGGCAGGTGATGCCATTCACGCAGGCCGTCCCGTTTGGGTACCACGATCAACCAGGCAAAGCGCTGGTCATTCATCCAGCGCAGCCAGCACAGCTCCGTTTCACCCAAAGCACGGGTGTCAGCAGCAAGACGGGGGTGGAGCGTGGCCATGGTATCTCCTTGAATAATTGAACATCGGAGCGAGTGACGAGATGCGAGTTTCGACATTCAAAACCTGAAAGCCTTTCGCTTCGCTTAACTCGCATCCTGTCACTGACCGATAGCGGTCACCTCAAATCAGCGACGGCTATCACCGATAATCGGAAGGACTGCGTAACGTCCAGCGCCGAAACGCCCGGGCAAAGTTGGAGGCATCGGAATACCCCAGACTCATGGCGATCTCATCCACCGTCTTGTCCGTCTGTGTCAGGTATTCCACCGCAAGCCCCTTGCGCAGGCCGTCCAACACCTCCTGGTAGCTGGTACCCAGTTGCTGCAACTTCCGCTTCAGGGTCCGGGAAGACATATGCAGTTCGCTGGCCACCTCTTCCACGCCGGGAAAGCGTCCACCACCGCCCAGGATGATCCGGCGCACCTGACCAAGCAACGCCGGCGGCGCCTTGATGGAAGCCATTTCCTGTTCGCACTGGTCCGCTGCCATGCGAGCCAGTCGCGGATCGGCAAATTGCAATTCATAATCCAGGCGCTCCACCGGAAAGCGCATCTGGTTATAGGCACAATCGAAATACACCGGTACCGGCATCACCGGTCGCATGCGAGCAAAATACTCCGGCTCCGGGTAGGTAAAGCGCAGCTCACCGATAATTTCCATATCCGGCAGCAATTTCTGCCCCATGAAATGAAAACTGGAAAACAGGCTTTCCATCATCACCGGCGCCAGATCGCCCAACGCCAGCAATTCGCTGATCTGCATCACCGCCATATCACCGTCGGTGAAGATTTCCAGCTGCACCAGGGTGCTACGGGTGCGGAAATATTTCACCGCCATCTCCATGGCCTCACCCAATGTGGCGCTACTCATGGCCGCGTAACCGAGAAAGCCGTGGGAGGAAATGGTCATGGCAGCGCCCAGCTCCCAGCCCAGCCAGGGCTCCCCGCTGAGCTCAAGCCCCCTTGCCACCACCTTCTCGAAGTCCTGGGCAGTCACCCGGGCCTTCGGATCCCGCCAGCAGCCCGGCTCGATAGCGGTGCCGGACAGCATTACTTCATTGGAAATACCCCGCCTGGACAACACATCCAGAAACAGAGCCAAGTATTCGGCGGAGACCGAGTACTCCGCAGGGTCCATTTTTAGTATTGTCATGGCTATATCCTGCTTGAGCCGTCCATGGCCCCAAATGACCGAAAAAAGCAACCATAACGCCACCTATCGCTGCTGACAAGTAACTCTCGTTCACTTGTTATCGCCAACCCCGGGAGAGCACCATGTCCACCGCCAACCTGAAAGGCAAAACCCTGTTTATCACCGGCGCCAGCCGCGGCATCGGCAAGGCCATCGCCCTGCGCGCCGCCCGTGACGGCGCCAACATCGTTCTGTTCGCCAAAACCACCGAGCCCCACCCCAAACTGCCTGGCACCATCTATAGCGCCGCCGAGGAAATCCGCGAGGCCGGAGGTGCCGCCCTGCCCTGCGTGGGAGATATTCGCTACGAGGAGCAACTCCAGGCCGCCGTGGACCAGGCCGTGGAAACCTTTGGCGGCATCGATATTCTGGTCAACAATGCCAGCGCCATCTCCCTCACCGGTACCGAAGCCACCACCATGAAGTCCTACGACCTGATGCATCAGATCAACAGTCGCGGCACCTTCATGGCCAGCAAGCTGTGCCTTCCCCACCTGAAGAAAGCGGCCAACCCGCACATCCTCAACCTGGCCCCGCCACTGAACATGGCGCCCCACTGGTTTGGCCGCCACGTGGCCTACACCATGGCCAAGTACGGCATGAGCCTGTGTGTGCTGGGTATGGCCGACGAATATGCCGGCAAGGTGGCGGTGAATGCCCTGTGGCCGAAAACCGTCATCAATACGGCGGCGGTACAGAACCAGCTCGGCGGCGCCCCCACCGTCAAGGCTGCCCGCCAGCCATCCATCATGGCCGATGCGGCCTGGACCATTCTCACCCGGCCGGTGGACGCGGCCTCCGGGCGCTTCTTTATTGATGAAGAGGTATTGCGCGACGCCGGCATCAGCGACCTGAGCGGCTATCGGGTGGACCCGGATCTGGACGACGACAAGTTGTTGCCGGATTTCTTTCTGGACTGAGAGAGAGAAGGGGTTACCAAAATTGTCACTTGCTGCCGGGCTCCGCCAATTTCACAGTGATTTTTTTCACATTGCCTCCGTAACCCACTGAGCAAAAACAATAAAAATATTTTCACAACGCTGGCACGGTTCTCGCTTTACTAACGTCAAGCAAGAGAGAACATGCCATGAGCAAGATTCTGAGATTACGAAAACTGCGCCCGACAGCAGCACTGGAAAACCTGAACCGGCTCACCGGCCTGGATTTCCAGAGCCTGCCAGAATCCCTGGTGAACCGTGACAACGCGGTTACCGGGGAACAGGATCAGGTGGAGAACAGACTGGATTTTCCGCAGCGCGTCAGCCGTCAGGGCTGACGCGTTTATTTTTTTGGCCATAGCCAAAACACCGCCAGGCCGCCACAACAGTCTGACCGAGGCCGCCGATTTAGCTATCTTCCTGTCTGATCAGTAGTTGGAGATCAGCTTGTCAGATGATTTCAGTGCCGCACCGCGGCGCTGCATGAACAACTCTTCCACCACATGGCTCATGGCCGGATCACTCAGCCGCAGGGAGATTTGTACCTGCTCCACTTCGGCAGTCAGTTTCAGGCGAATGCTGCCAGATAGCAGGGCGCTGCCCTCCCCGCCTACATCAGCGGTATCCACCAGCACGGCCCGGTCGGCCTTGCTATCCATGTAACGCACTACCAACTGCACCTTCCCCGCCGACCCGGCGATGCGAACCCAAGAGGCCACGTTGAATTCCGCCTCCCACTGGCGAGCACGAGCCGGTCGACCATCTGCCCAGATCCGTGAGGGCACTTTGGCGATGAATTTTTCTATCATTATGTTCTCTCTAGCCGGTACAGTCTTTTTAGCCAGTGTACGCATGAGTATAAATAACGACCATGCGGGGTTTGGCTTACTGACTTTGACGGATATCACATCCTGAGGCTTCAATGCCTCCCGACAGATGTCCAATTGTTGGACAGTTCCCCGCCCTCACTTCCCTCCAAATCCTTACTCTTTGTCACACGCAGCGTACTTAGCCGCTGCAACAAATTCTGTTTTTCACCGGACAACGTAAAGGAATTATTGATCATGGGCGAGCTGAAAGATCTGCGCGAACAAAGTGAATCTCTGGTAAACCGTGCCAAAGAACTGGGCAACAAGCTGTACCTGGCTGGCCTGGGCGCATACGACAAAGCGGAAGAGAATTCTGAAGAGCTGCTGAACAAGTATGTGGAAGCCGGTACCGAAGCGTTTGGTGAAGAAGCCGAAGGCAAGCCCAAGGCCCTGCTGGCCGGTCGTGGCGCCCTGCTGGCAGCCCGTCAGCTGCTGGACACCGCTCCGGAAAAGCGTCAGGCCCTCTACGAGAAACTGGTAGAAGCCGGCAAGAAAGAGCGCGGCGAGAAAGCCGAAGAAACCAACGAATTCGTGCTGGCCGGCCTGGGTGCTGTTGCCTCTGCACGTGAAGAAGGCGAGAAACTGTTCAACGAACTGGTTTCTGCCGGGGAAAAACGTAGCTGATTCTGTTTCCCTGATTCTGTTGTACTCTCCTTTGGGGCCTGATTTGGGCCCCTTTCTTTTGCCTGCCGTTTAACAAAAAACCATCCATCACCCCTCCCTTTCTGGCTTCATCCCACCATGTACACCCCGCCGCACAAGCGCTAGAGTCTGGTAGCACCTGCTGACTCGGTCACAACGAGCCGAGAATGACCATCCCATCGCGTTACCCGAGGACTCCATGGCTGACGACCGTCGTCGCAAACGCCCCACCACTGCCACCAGCCGCCTGTTCAGGCTGACAGGCATGACTACCTCCATTGCGACCCGGGTGGCCGGCCATCAGGTCAAGGGGTGGTTCCAGTCGGATACCGCCAAGGCCGCAGACCGGGAAAAGCTGCTCCAGCATATCGGCCGGGAGGTGGCCGCCACCCTGGGAGAGATGAAAGGCGCGGTCATGAAGGTGGGACAGATCGCCTCACAAATGCAGGACATTCTGCCCAAGGAAATCAGCGATCAGCTCAAGGTGCTACAGAACGCCTCGGCCCCCATGCCCTTCCACGTGATCCGCCGACAACTGGAACGCGAACTGGGAGGCACCCTGGACTCGCTGTTTGCCGACTTTGAAGAAACACCGTTCGCCGCAGCCTCCATCGGCCAGGTACACCGTGCCACCACCCATGACGGCGACAGCGTAGTCGTCAAGGTTCAGTACCCGGCGGTAAAGGAATCCATTGATTCCGATATGAAACATCTGCGTCGCATCCTGCGCCTGGGCAGCCTGCTAAAAGTGGACGAGGCGGCCCTCGATGCCGTATTCAGGGAAATCCGCAACCAGCTCCACGAAGAGCTGGACTACCGGCAGGAAGCGGGCAATCTGAAACACTTCCGCGATTTCCATAATGACCAGCCCTGGCTGGTCATCCCGCGTGTATTCGACGAACTGTCCAGCGAAAAAGTACTGACCCTTAGCCAGGAAACCGGCATTGCGCTGGATCAGGCGGATGACGATCACGGCTTTGATCAGGCTACCCGCAACCTGCTTGGCGAGCGCCTTTTCGACGCCCTTGGCCAGCAGATTTTCCAGTTACGGGCGGTCCACTGTGATCCGCACCCGGGCAACTTTGCCTTTCGCCCGGACGGCACCATCGTGATTTATGATTTCGGCGCGGTAAAACGGTTGCCGCCCCAGGATGCTGACCTGCTACGGAATATTGTGCGCAGCGCACTGAATGAACAGTGGGATCAGCTGGACAGCCAGTTGCTGCAGCTGGGAGCTCGCAAGAAAGACACCCAGGTGAACGGCCAGTTCTATGCCACCTGGATTGCCTTGTTGCTACGCGCCTTCGATGACAAGCCCTACGATTTTGGCCGCTCGGAACTGCATACCGACATCCTCCGCCAGGTAAAACGTACTCCCCTGGAGCAGATGCTGAAGTTCCAGCCCTCCTCGCGCAGCCTGCTGATTGAACGAGTGGTCAGCGGCCACTACTGGACGATGATGAAACTGGGCGTCAATACCGCTTTCCGGCCCAACCTGGAAAGGGCATTGGAAGTGACGCCGGACAACTGACGTCCGGCGCCCGGCTCCACATTAAAATGCGGAGCGCAGCCCAACGCTGACACCGGAAATTTCTTCCTCATCGGTGTCCACATAACGCATGTATTCCAGATTCCCGTCCAAGGTGTCGGTCAGATTGAGATCCAGCCCGGCCCCCAGGATTCATCCTCGAAGGTTTCCGTCTCACTGAAGGAATCGTTCACTCCCACCACCGAACCACTGGCGGAGACTTCACCTCTTACCCTGCTGTAACCACCAACCACATAGGGGCGAAGGGTCTCGCCCACCGGCACCCCAGTTTTGGTTAACCGCCGTAACGATGATCCATCTCGAAATCCAAAATGCCACGGGTCTCCTTGTCGAAGCCCGTGCCACCCGGAACTTCCAGGGCAAGAAAATCGGTGAAATCAAAACCAGCACGGATGGTAGCGGCATCCATTTTCAGGGGATCGCTGTCAATTTGCTCGTTGTCATGCTGGATCTGGCTGTAGTTACCACCGATGCAGGGACCAGCAGAAAAAGCGCCCGAGGCCACCACCAGAGAACAGGACATCACCAGAACATGCGCATCATCACTTTCATACAGCCCTCCTTTTCCGCTTAGTCACTATTTTCGAGACGCTGTCCGACGCACGGTTCCGGCCAGTCAGGTAAATTCTGTAAAATGCGTCCGAATGCCGCATCCGGATAACAGCGATAACAGGATCGGGAATGACAAAGGGAACCGTCTCCGCAGGGCGACTGGCAGCGCTTATCTGCGCGCTTTTTCTATCACTGAACAGCAACGCACTGACTCTGACGGATCACCGCGACAGCTATCAGGCCGCGGCAGGCATGCAATGGCTAGCAGATCAGGACCATTCCCTCAGCCCGACCATGGCATTGCAGGCCTTGCGCGCCGGCAAGGGCCAGCCTCTGGACACCGCCTATCCTTCTCTGGGGTTTCGCAACGGGTTCCAGTGGTTCCTCATCGCTGTAGAGAACAACAGCACGATGCCCTACTGGTTTCTCCGTGTGGGGCGCCCCCACCTTGATTACCTGGACATCTACGTCTTTGATAAAGACGGCAACCGGATCAAACATTCCCGCATGGGCGACCGGGTTCCCTTCCCCAGTCGCGAACTGTCCCACTATCATCTGGTGACACCACTGACACTGCCCGCAGACAGCAAGCACTACCTGTTGTTACGCGCCCAGGGCAATAATGTGATTGAGCTACCTGCCACCCTGATGACGCCGGCAGCCTTCAACGCCCATGACAACCGGCTTTCCCTTTTCTATGGCCTCTATTTTGGCGCGATCGTTGCCATGTGCCTGTTTAATCTGCTGATTTTCCTGTCTATCCGCGATCCAAGTTATCTACTCTATGTGCTTTACCTCGGCACTTTTGGCCTTAACCTGTTTACCCGGGAAGGCCTGAGCTACCAGTGGCTATGGCCTGACGCCACTCTGTGGAACCATTATTCCCTGCCTGTACTGAACCTGGTCACACTGGCATTCTCTATGCTGTTTGCCAGCCAGTTTCTGGAGCTGAAAAAACGGGCTCCGCGCATTCACCGTATACTGCTGCTTAGCGCTATCACCCTGTTGGTCGTCACCCCGCTGACGCTGCTCAACTTTCATTTTTCCATTCAGGCGTCAACCGCCATCGTATTGCCCTGGCCTTTTGTTGCCATCGCCCTGTCCCTGTGGCTGATCATCAAGGGCTATAGTCCAGCACGTTATTTCCTGCTCGCCTTCACCGCCGTGGCCACCGCCACGGTGCTCTACGTACTGAAAACCTTCCAGCTGATGGAAGGAGGCTGGCTGCTGGAAAATGCCATGCAGCTGGGCACCTTCACTGAAGCCGTACTGCTGTCTTTCGCTCTGGCTCACAGGATGACGGTGCTGAAAAGCGAGAACGCCCGCATTCAACGCGAAGCCAACGAAGTATTGGAGCAACGTGTGGATGAGCGCACCCGGGAACTGAACAGTGCACTGAGTGCACGCAGTGAATTCCTGGCAGTCATGAGCCATGAAATCCGCACCCCTCTCAACGGCATCATCGGTACCGTGGATATGCTCAAGGGAACTCCCCTGGATGAAGATCAGCAGCACAACCTGAATGTGATCGAGCAGTCCGGTAACAGCCTGCTCAATCTGATCAACGACATTCTCGATTATTCCCGTATCGAAGCAGGCAAGATGCCCATTGAACAGACCAGCTTCAGCCTGGCGGATCTGGTCAGCGAATCCCTGGCGCTGTTTCAGCACAAGGCCCATGTGCATTCCAATACCCTGCAGACCGAGCTTGACCACAACCTGGGGGAACGGTGCCTGGGCGACCCGGTACGGCTACGACAAATTCTGGTGAATCTGATTGGCAATGCGGTGAAATTCACCAGTAACGGCATCATCACGGTCAGGGCCGAACGGGATGAGCACAACCCAGACTATGTCTATTTCGAAGTCTCGGATTCAGGCATCGGCATTGCCCCGGAGCAGCTCAAGCACCTGTTTGATCATTTCCACCAGGGCGACAGCTCCACCAGCCGACGCTACGGTGGCACAGGCCTCGGGCTGGCAATCTGTCGGCAGCTGGTGGAAATCATGGGGGGCGAGATTGGCGTCTTCAGCCGCCAGAATGAAGGCTCTCGATTCTGGTTTCGGCTGCCCCTGCCCGGCACACAGAGCGATAGCGGTTACCTGCCGCAAAACGAGGACAGCGATTTACCCAGCCTCTCCGGCGGCCGACTGCTTATCGTCGATGACAACCATATCAACCTGATGGTGGCCGAAGGTCTGTGTCAGAAACTGGGCTATGAAACGGAAGTGGCGGAAAGTGGCATGGAGGCCATAGCGGTGCTGATGTCCACCCAGCAGTCGTTCGATCTGATTCTGATGGACTGCGAGATGCCAGACATGGATGGCTTCGAAACCTCCCGCTCGATCATCAAGCTGCAACAGGAAGGCCGGCTGCCCTGGATACCCATTGTGGCTCTGACGGCCCACGCGGTACCGGACAAGATCCACGCCTGCCACGACGCCGGCATGGTGGCCCACCTGGCCAAACCCATCAACAAGGCTCGCCTGATGGCCACACTGAAACAAGTGCTGCGTGATCCTGGCAAGGGCTCCCGCAATAGCGCCTGACGCCAGTTATCCAGCGTCAGACGTTTAATCCAGTGCCCCCAGCAAACTGTCCACCACCCGCTCCAGATCGTTGAGTGTGGCACACTGGCGGGCCAGGCGGCAGTGGGGCAAGTAACGATCCATTACCGCATCACCACTGTTCCAGCGACTCCGGGACTCCGGGTTCAGCCACCAGACCTGTTTGACTCGACGACGGATCGCCTGCAACGTTTCCGCGCCATCCGGCAGGTAATTATTGCGGGCATCGCCAAGAATGATCACCGTGGTATGGGCGTCCAGCTCTCTTTCACAGCGCGCCTGAAACGCCCGAAACATTTCAGCGTAGTCAGTACCGCTACCAGAGAGCCGATCCAGCACCTGACCCACCGCCACCTCAGGAGAATATCGAGAAAAATCCTCGGTGATTTCATCAAACCGCGAGGCAAAGGCGAAGCTGCGCACCCGGGGCAGCACGTCGTTCATGGCATAGAGAAACTGCAGCAGAAATCGAGCCGCATCGCTCACCGAACTGGACACATCACAGATCACCATGAGCCGGGTCTTGCGGGGCGGACGGCGACGCCAGAACAGTTTGGCCGGCACACCATCATGACGAATGCTCGCCACCATGGTGCGGCGGGCATCGAGCATGCCTCGCCGACTGGTTTTTGTGCGTCGCTGATGCAGGCTGGCCAATCGCCGGGCCATCCTGCGCACCAGCGCCTGCACGTCACGGAACTCCCTCAGATCCCGGAAT
Source organism: Alcanivorax sp. (assembly GCF_019431375.1). Classification (NCBI taxonomy): domain Bacteria; kingdom Pseudomonadati; phylum Pseudomonadota; class Gammaproteobacteria; order Oceanospirillales; family Alcanivoracaceae; genus Alcanivorax; species Alcanivorax sp. The sequence continues at coordinate 3,474,780 of NZ_CP080267.1, read as the reverse complement.
GGCACCGCCCGCAGGGTCTGCTCACGAAGCGCTCGCCCTTTACCCACTCCATGCAACAGAAACTGACGCCGCACCTGAGCCGCAGCCTGCTCACGGACCCGGGTTCGCCACTGCCGTAACTGCTCCGCCCGGGCCTGCTGAGGCGGACTGCCCTGATCAAGCTGCAGCACCCGGTCATCCACCGCCCCCATGCCCATATTCATCAGCAGGCGACGAGTATAAATCCCCTGCTGAGTAATCACTTCCATCTGCGTGAAGTCCATCTCGGCGGCGGCTTCCGCCATCCGCTGCTGCAACTGATCCGGGGTGCTGGCCAACAGGGCTTCCGCCTGTTGCTGCTCGGGAGTCTGCGCGGACGAGAGGTCGGCGGCGGGTGCCGGCATGGGCGATTCGGCACCTTGCGGGGAATCGGAACGGGGGTCTTCCGCCTCAAAAAAACGGGCAAAGGTTTCTTCGAACGCAGGCTTGTCCTGTTGCTGTTTGACCAGAGTCAGGGCCAGAGCATCATGGAAACGCTGGCGCTGCGCATAGCCCACCAGCGCCGCCGCATCCATGGCCTGACTGGCTTCATCCGGCGAAATCCGCAGCCCGGCCCCACGCAGGGCCTGAACAAACTCGGACAAGCGACGAGTTGGCATTAGCGCTTGCCGAGCTTGCGCAGCCAGGCGGGTAACAGCTCCCGGGCCAGGGTGACATCCTGCTCGGTCTTCAGCACAAGATTGAGGGTATCCGCCACCTGGGCATGTTCCAGGCTGTCTGCGTGCAGTAATACCAGCGCACGGGCCCAATCCAGGGTTTCAGAAATAGCCGGCAACTTTTTCATGTCCTGTTCGCGCAGGTGCTGAATAAACGCCACCAGCTGCTCTCGCAGTCGGGCATCCAGATCCGGCACCCGGGTAGCAACAATCTGCGCTTCCAGCTCCGCCGCCGGGTAAGGAATATAGAGATGCAGGCAACGACGCTTGAGCGCATCAGACAGTTCTCGCTGGTCGTTACTGGTTAGCAACACCAGCGGCTGATGCTTTGCTTTCACCGTGCCCAGTTCGGGAATGGAAATCTGGAAATCGGACAACAGCTCTAACAGGAAGGCTTCAAACTCCTGGTCCGCCTTGTCGATTTCATCAATGAGCAGTACCGTCGGCTCGTCACTGCGCAGGGCATGCAACAGCGGTCGCGGCTCCAGAAAGGTATCGCTGTAGAAGGCTTCGCCCAGATCCCCCAGCCGCTCCATGCTGGCTTCCAGACTGTCGGTATCAGCAAGCATGCCCCCCAGCTTGTCACGCAACAACTGGGTGTAGAGTAGCTGCTTGCCATACTTCCATTCGTACAAGGCCCGGCTTTCATCCAGGCCTTCGTAGCACTGCAGGCGGATCAGCGGCGCCTCAAGAAAAGCCGCCGCCGCTTTGGCCAGTTCGGTCTTTCCTACCCCGGGGGGGCCTTCCACCAGAACCGGCTTGTGCAACTGCGCAGCCAGGTAGATCGCCAGGGCAATCTGCTCGCTGCAGATATAGCCCTGCCCGGCAAAACTGCGGGTAATCTCTTCGACGGAGTCGATACGGGTCTTCATGAAAGCTCCTGCTTCGCTTGGCTACAAGAGTAACCCAGCCTTGCAGGGTGACGCATTGGCCGGTTACGACACCAGCCGATCGGGAAACGGCAGATCAGTGCAGGGTAATATTGTCCGCCAGCACCAGCGGCGCGATTTCGGCCACTTCTTCGACGATGGGTTCGCCGTCCAGGCTGGTGACATCAAAGCGGGCGGATGTCACTTCACCATCAATCATGTCGGGGATAGCATCCAGAAAAGCATCCACATGCTCGGAGCCGAAGTGGATTTCCAGCGCATCCAGATCGGTCCATTGTTGCCACACCACAATTACCCGCGGCTCATCTGCCTGCAGGTACACCTCGTAGGCCAGACAGCCGTGCTCCCCCCGAGAGGATTTCGCCAACGCCTGCACCAGCGCCAGCGCCTCGGGTTGCTGGTCTTGTTTCACGGGGAAAGAGCCTTTGACGATGATCATTGGGTTCCATTGCGCCGGTAAAACAATAATGGTACCACAATTCAGCCTCTACTGTCCGCTCAGGCGTCGCCACAGAAGCGCACCGAGTCCCCCAGGGGCACTCGCCCGACCCGGGTGCGGTTGGCCGCTACATCCGTGTTTTCGTAGCCAAAACTGATACCCAGCACGATGGCGATGCTGTCCGGAATCCCCAGCAGTTCGCGTACATCATCCGGGTAGTAGCGCATGCTGCCCTGGGCGCAGGCACCCACTCCGTGGGCAGTCATGGCCAGTAACAGGGATTGCACGTACATGCCCACGTCCAGAGCCACGGTAACGCCGAAATCCCGCTCCATGCCGATAAAGGCCACATGGGGCGCATCGAACAGTTCGAAGTTGCGCAGCTCCGCCCGGCGACGACCTTCCCGGTCTTCACGGGCGATGCCCATGTTGCCGTAGAGGGCCATCGCACAATCCACCTGTCGCTCTCTGTATATGCCCTGGAAACGGGGCAGGCTCTCATAGTCCGGCGCAAAGGGGGTGCCCCGGCTAACCTTGTCCACCAGACGCTCGCGTAAAGCGTTACGGGTTTCGCCGCTGGCCACCCATACCTGCCAGGGCTGGATATTGCAGTTTGAAGGAGCATGCTGGGCCAGTGAGAAAATGGCCTCAAGCTCTGATTGCGATACTGGCTTGTCGAGAAAACCGCGCACGGAACGGCGTTCGGTAAGCGCATGAGAAAGGGACATGGAATCGGCGTTCATGGGTAACTCCTCTGAATTACCCGCCAGTCTAACCAGCCATGCATAAGGGGACGATGACAGAAACGCTCAGGCTGCCTCGCCAGAAGCCTCACGCATGGCCTGACAGATCTCGTCAATCACCGGGGCTGCAAGTTCCATGTGACCATCACAGCCAGCCACACCAAGACGTTGCGCGCAGGCCGGGCAAAGCACGTTGAAAACCAGCTCATTCCCTTTACTGCGTGCAGGCAGCACAATCCAATTGTCCTGGCGCGCCTGCTGGCCAATGCGGTGATAGTAGTCCAGATTGATGTCACCACCGGGCTCGAAATCAAAGGTGGCCGGACAGCGACTGCAATTGAGCCACATGTCGTACAAGGCTGCGGCGTCGTAGGGATCCCTGGGATCAAAGGGCATCGCCACCTCCTGTGGCAAGCGGACAAGTGTTAGTGCGTATTTTTAGTGCATTTTTTGTCAAAAACCCACGAATTACGTCACATTTGCCCGTTTTTTGTACTCGCCAGAAGGCCAGTGATGGCAACGCCGGGCAGTTAAAGGCGCATACCCTGGGCCATCATTCGCCCCCCCAGGGCCATCATTTCCAGCTGCAGGCAGGCATGATCCGCCAGCACTCTGCGAGCACTTGCCGTGTTGTCGAGCATGGAAATGCCGGCGCCAAACATGATGGCAATGGCCGCCTCCGCCTCCTGCTCCGCCGGCACCGGCTCGCGTCCCTGGGCCGCCACCGCCTGGCGAACATCCTCAGCCAGCTCATCCACCAGCAATTGCAGCTCCCGCTGGATACGCATCCGGTAGCGGTCATGGCTGCCCAGGCGCTGTTGCACCAGCAGCCGAAAATCATTTTCATAGTCGTTCAGGTAACGGACAAAACGGCCCACCAGCTCTTTCACCGCCTGGGCCGGGCCGATTTCGATCATGCTGCGCCGCTCGTATTCCATGGCTGAACGCAACCGGAAACAGCAGGAGTCGATCAACGCCAGTCCCAGGGCATCCATGTCCGGGAAGTGGTTGTACAGAGAGGTGGCGGCAAGCCCGGATTCCCGGGCGACTTCCCGCAGCCCCAGACTATCCAGGCCACGGCCCCCGGCCATAAGGGTGCGGGCGGCTTCCAGAATGCGCTCCCGGGTTTGTCGCTTCTGCCGCTGTCGTGTTGTTTCAGCCATAACATTACCACTAACGAGTGTTAGTTAAATATTCCCATGAATCCCGCTCATCGCGCAACTACATACTGGTTACATAATAACCTTTGACAAACAAGTGTTAGCTGAAAGAGAATTCGCCTTACAGTTGTAAGGCAAGAAATTTGGCTCTTACCGATCTCACGGCGCATCATCAACTAGCGCTACAACACAGACTGCCTGCCTACAGCGGGCAGCAGGGAAGCAAAAGGGGAAAGCAATGAACTACTTCGTCACCGGTGCCACCGGCTTTATTGGTCGTTTTCTGGTTGGTCGTCTGCTCAAACGTGAGAACAGCCGGGTTTTTGCCCTGGTGCGCTCCGGCTCCGAATACAAGCTGGACGCCCTGCGTCGTCGGCTGGGTGTGGACGCCGATCGTCTGGTGGCCATCCAGGGCGATATCAACGAAAAACTGCTGGGTGTCAGCAAGCGGGACCAGGATGACCTGACCGGTCAGGTGGATCACTTCTTTCATCTGGCGGCCATCTATGACCTGACCGCCGACGAGAACACCCAGCGCTACACCAACATCGAAGGCACCCGGCAAACCCTGAAACTGGCTGAAAAGCTGGAGGCAGGTTGTTTTCACCATGTTTCTTCCATTGCCGCTGCCGGCCTCTACAACGGCACCTTTACCGAAGACATGTTCGAAGAGGCCACCGGCCTGGATGACCCCTACCTACTCACCAAGCATGAGTCCGAGGCCCTGGTGCGCCAGGAAAGCAAACTGCCCTGGCGCATCTACCGGCCGTCCATGGTGGTCGGTCACTCCGAGACCGGCGAGATGGACAAGGTCGACGGCCCCTACTACATGTTCAAGCTGATCCAGAAACTCAAGGATGTGCTACCCAACTGGATGCCATTGATTGGCGTAGAAGGCGGCCACTTCAATGTGGTGCCGGTGGACTTCGTGGCCGACGCCCTGGATCACATTGCCCACCAGCCGGACCATGATGGCCAGTGTTTCCACCTCACCGCCGATCGCAGCTACAACCTGGGCGAGCTGATGGACATCATTGCCGGTGCCGCCCAGGCCCCCCGTTGGCCGGTGAAACTGGATAACAGTCTGTTCAACGCCGTCCCCGGCTTCGTCAAGAAAGGCGTCAGCGCCATGACGCCGAAGCTGGTGGTCAACACGGTACTGGAGAACCTGGACATTCCGCCATCAGCCCTGCAATTTCTCACCTTCCCCACCGAGTACGACAACCAGCGTGCCAGGGAAGCGCTGGCCGGCAGCAACATCGAGGTGCCGGACCTGGAAGGCTATATCCAGCAACTGTGGGACTTCTGGGAAAACCATCTGGACCCGGATCGCGGCGACCGCAAGGATGAGTTGCAACCTTTGCCCACCCTGCCCGAGCGCGTGGAGGGCAAGGTAGTCATGGTCACCGGCGCCACCTCCGGCATCGGCAAGGCAACCGCCCTGAAACTGGCCCGGGCCGGCGCCACCGTACTGGTGATTGCGCGCACCGCGGAAAAACTGGAAGAGACCCTGCACGAAATCGACCAGCTGGGCGGCACTGCCCAGGCCTACAGCTGCGACGTGTCGGACCTGAACAGCGTGGATGATCTGATCCAGCAGGTGATCGCCGACCACGGCCACGTGGATGTGCTGGTCAACAACGCCGGCCGCTCCATCCGCCGTTCCGTGGTGCATTCCTTTGATCGTTTCCACGATTACGAGCGCACCATGCAGCTCAACTACTTCGGCGCGCTGCGCCTGATCATGCAATTGATGCCAGGGATGATCGAGCGTGGCGGCGGTCATGTGATCAATATTTCCAGTATCGGGGTACTCACCAATGCACCCCGCTTCTCCGCCTATGTGGCGTCCAAAGCAGCGCTGGACGCGTTCACCCGCTGCGCCTCAAGCGAACTGGCCCATGAGGGCATTCGTTTCACCACTATCAATATGCCGCTGGTGCGTACCCCGATGATTGCGCCCACCAAGATCTATAACCATGTGCCCACCATCAGCCCGGCCCAGGCGGCAGACATGATCTGCGACGCCATCGTGCGCCAGCCCAAGCGCATCGCCACCAACCTGGGCGTGATGGGCCAGGTAATGCACTTCCTGACCCCCAAGGTCACCGAGACCATCATGAATACCGGCTACAAGCTGTTCTCGGATTCCTCCGCCGCCCTGGGTGACAAGGAAAGCTCCCCGAAGAAGATTCGCCGCGAACAGGCGGCCTTCTCACGCCTCTTCAAAGGCATTCACTGGTAAGCACGCCCTCCGGCCACCGGCTTCTGCCGGTGGCCCTCTTTCTCTGTGCACTGCATAGCCGCGCTATTCTTTCTTGTTCACTGCCAAAATGTACGCTTTTTTCACTAATGAAAAAGCCATACAAAATAGCCAGCCCGCTCGCAGAAAACACTGAGAAAAAAATTCAGCCCCGCGCCGGACTCTCACGCCCCGTTCACGGTGCTAGATTTTGTGATGCACCTCACAAAAAAGGTTGTTTATCCCCTATGTCTATCCCAACGGTTTACTGACCCAGTCACGCAGTTGAGCCAGTAACCGCGACCCAGTAAGGAGTCTGGTCATGGTTACCCACCCCAAATCCCTGTTCACGGCCTTTTGGCTATTTGTGTTTTCCGCCCTGCTGGCAAGTTGTGGCGGTGGCGGCAGTTCCGGTAACGGCCTCACCGCCGACGCACGATCGGCAACCAGTAAGATTGACCCCAGCGAACCCTGCCGCACCCTGTTCGCCGGGCAAACCATTGATGTGGGCACCGTCTGTCTGGAAACCGATGCCCATTTCCTCTACATCACCTATGAAACCACCGGCGGCTGGCTGCTCAATGAAGTCCACCTGTTTGTCGGCGAGTCCCTGGATGACATGCCGCAAACCAATAACGGCAGCCCGATTCCCGGCCAGTTCCCCTATGTCGCCGAGGACCTGGAAACCGACACCTTCCAGTTCAAGATACCCCTGGATGATCTGACCGCCGAATGTGGCGATCTGGTTGCTCTGGCTGCCCATGCAGTCGTCAGCAAGACCGACGGCGATAGCACCCAGGAGGAAACCGCCTGGGCCGATGGTGACAACATCGTGCGCAGAGGCAACTGGGCTACCTGGAGCGAGTACCTGATTGACTGCGAGGACGACGATCCGCCCCCGCCGGTATGCCCGGGTGCTGAAACCGCCTATGGCGTTGGTGACAAGACCTTCGAGGAACTTGGCTTCGGCAACTGGGGCTGGCAAATCACCGTGCTGCCCGGTGACGACAGCAGCGTGGATCTGTATGCAGGCGCAGGCCAGCATGATCTCAGCAAGGGCACCCATGTGGGCACCGTCAGCTACACGTACGACGGCAGCTTCCTGCATCTGACCTATGAAACCTTCGAAGGCTTCGGCCTGCTGGAGGCCCATGTCTACGCCGGGGCAGAAGAACTGCCCACCAATGCACCGGGGCTGTTCGGCAACACCCAGGAACCACTGGAACCCACCAGCATGCTGAACTTCACCATCCCGGTGGAAGCCGACCCACTTTATGTGGCCGCCCATGCGGTGGTCGTGGGTACCGACTGTGAACCGGAAGAAGATCCACCTGCAGAGGAGACCGAGCAATAACCGGAAAGTCGCTGCCCCGTTGCTTGCCGGCGGGGCAGCCATCAATCTGAAGAGACATAAAGAAAGGCCCCGTAGACCGGGGCCAAAGAGTTTCCGGAGACAACCGGAAGCATACGCAGCGGGATCATATCCCGCTGCTATCCTCTCTCCTTACCGCCCCCCTCGCCTTGATCGACATCAAGGTTTTTGTCCGCAGCCACAATGGGTGGCTGTCACTGAGGACAAGCACGCTTTCTTGTGCCAGCTACACTGAAGCCATGGGACAATTCACACTTCGCCAACACCCCACCGCCATCGCCCTGTGCCGCGCCCTGTTTCCGGCCGGGAAGACATTGCCGGCGGCAAATACCGACGCCCTGCTCGGCAAGATGGATGCGCAACTGGCCGGTCACCCGGCCCTGCAGCGCAGCCTGAAAGCCGGCTTGCTGTGGCTCGACAACCGTCACCGCCTGGTGCGGGGGCGCGCCTTTCGCCGCGCCAGCCTCAAACAGCAACAACGCTTTCTCGACAAACTGGCCGCCACCCCGGTATCCGGCAAACTTCTGCGCCTGCTGGCTCTCCCCTTCAAGGCCGCCTATGTGCTGGATGAGAAGGTGGAGCAGGCCACCGGCTGCCGGGAACCTGTGCAGCTGCCCGCCCAGATTGAAACCTTCCGCTGGCAGCAGCAGATCACCGCTGCCAGGGACTGCGAAGAGGATATGACCCTGGAGGCGGACGTGGTGATCCTGGGCAGCGGCGCTGGTGGTGCCGCTGCGGCCTACGAACTGGCCTGCCGAGGCCTGGCCGTGGTGATCATCGAGGAAGGCGAGTACTACGATCGTAGCCACTTCAACGGCAAACTCACCGAGGTGATCCCGAAGCTCTACCGCAGCTGGGGGGCCACCGTGGCCACCGGCAACGCCATTATCCCGGTGCCGGTGGGCTGCAACGTGGGCGGTACCACCACCATCAATTCCGGCACCTGCATGCGCACCCCGGCCTCGGTGCTGGCCCGCTGGCGGGAACAGGGGCTGCAGGATTTCACCGAACAGGCCATGGCTCCCTGGTTCGAGGGCGTGGAGCGCATGCTCTGTGTTCAGCGAGCCACCACAGAGACCGTCGGCCCGATTGGCGACCTCATCGACCGGGGGGCCGCCGCCAACGGCTTCTTGCAGCGCCAGCCGCTGATGCGCAACGCCCAGGGCTGTGACGGCCAGGGACTGTGCCAGTTTGGATGTCCCACGGACGCCAAACAGTCCACCAATGTGAGCTACATTCCGCGCGCACTGGAACGAGGCGCCTTCCTGTTTAGCGGTTTCCGGGCCGAGCGGCTGCAGCGACAGGGAAAACGTATTACCGGCGTCACCGCCCGCGGCATCAACGCCGCCGGGCACCCGATCACCCTGAACCTGACCTGCCAGCGAACCATTGTTGCCATGGGCAGCCTGTTCACCCCCCTGTTCCTGCAACAACAGGGAGTACGTAACCCACACCTGGGCCGCCACCTGACCCTGCACCCGGCAGGAGTAGTCAACGCCCTGTTTCCGGACAGGGATCTTGCCAACAGCCGCAGCATCCCCCAGGGCTATGGTGTATCCGACTGGGAAGAACAGGGCCTGATGTTCGAGGGCGGCACCATTCCCCTGGCCGGCCACAGCCTGCTCAACCCCTTGGTCGGCCAGGACTGGGTGCACTATACCGAAGACTATCCGCACACCGCCTATTTCGGCTTCATGATCCGCGATACTAGCGAGGGGCGGGTTCGTCGGGGCCCACACCGGGGCCTGCCACTGATCCGCTACCATATGAACCGAAAGGACTTCGTCCTGTTCAAACGCGGCATCCATGCCCTGGCCTGCTGGTATCTGGATGCCGGCGCCGAACAGGTTCTGATTCCCGGCCTGAATCGCATCGTTCGCATCCATAACCACACCGAGCTGGAACGCTTTCTGCGCTCGCCACTGAAACCCACGGATTTCCTGATCAGCGCCTATCACCCGCTGGGTACCGCCCGTATTGCTGCCTCTCCCCGGGATGGCGTCTGCGACAGCGATCACCGGGTATTCGGCCATCCGGGCCTGTACGTGATGGACGGCGCCAGCGTACCCACCAGCCTGGGTGCCAACCCCCAGGTGACCATCATGGCCATGGCCAGCCGGGCCGCCGACACCCTGGCCGGGGAACTGCTCAACGATATGAACTCCAGCCACACACAACCACAAGGAGAATGCGCATGACTCTGGGCCTGTTACTCAAGGAACGCATGAGCGGCTGGCTGCAACTGGATACTCAGGGCCGCCAGCAACCCTTTTCTTTCCAGATCCGTGCCTTTACTACCCGCATCTTCAACGTCAGTGCTCCTCGGTACTTTCGCGGCACCGTCAGCCTGGACGGGCAGAACTTCGACTGCGAAGGGGAGCTGACCATCCACCTGAACGGCCCCCACTACTGGCTGACCTTCAACCACCCGGAACTGGGCCCGCTGCGCGTGGAGGGCAAGAAGCAGTACGGTCGTAACGGCCTGCTGGCCTCGCTGATCACCTGCCCGATGACGGTCTACCGGAACCGGCAGGCCATCGGCCAGGCGGAAGTGGCCTACCGGGAAAGCATGCTGGCCTTTCCGTTCACCGCCCTGCGCCTGGTGGACGAACAGCAGGCTTACCAGCAAGATCAGAGCGTCGGCTCATCCCGCTGATCGGCCATACCAAGGAGCCCCGCATGATTCCCTACTACGGCCTGCAGGCCCCCTCCAAAGGCGGCCACTACGAATCCTGGTTTGTGCGCGCCAATCACCCGCACAAACCCCAGGCCATCTGGATTCGCTACACTCTATTCCGCGCCCGGGATCAACGCCCGGCCCTCGGGGAAGTGTGGGCGGTGTGGAGCGACGGCGTCCGGCAGCAGACTCGTGCGTTCAAGGAAGAATTTCCCCTGGAGCAGTGCCGCTTCAGCACCTCACAGATGCAGGTGGACGCTGGCGACAACCACCTGCAACCTGGTGCTCTGCAGGGGCTGCTGCAGGGGCGGAACGGCCAACTGAGCTGGGATCTGCACTATGATGACGGCGAGTCACCATTGCTGTTTCTGCCGGAGAGTTTCTACAGACGCCCCCTGCCCAAGGCCAAGTCTCTGGTCAGCCGCCCCCATATTCACCTCAGCGGTAGCCTTATCCTGAACGGCGAAACGTTCGTACTGGACCGGTGGCCAGGCAGCGAAAACCATAACTGGGGCAGTCAACATACCGACCGCTATGCCTGGGGCCAGGTAGCGGGCTTCGATAATGCCCCGGACGCCTTTCTGGAATGCGCCACCGCCCAGGTGAAGGTAGGCCCACTCTACAGTCCTCAACTTTCCATTGCCGCCCTGCGACTGGACGGGGAAACACTGCTGTTCAACAGCCTGTCACGGGCGCTGCGTGCCAACGCCCACTACCGCCCTTTCCAGTGGACCCTGCAGACCGGTAACGGTGATACCCGTTTAAACATCAGTATGGCCACGATGGCAGACCGGGTGGCTGCCCTGACCTATTACAACCCGCCAGGGGGCAACAAGATCTGCCTGAACAGCAAACTGGCCGGCGTCACCGCCACCCTGTCCCGGCGCGGGCAACCGGAACGGGTGCTACACAGCGCCCATGGTGGCGCGTTTGAAATTTTGACTGATCGCTTGCCTGTGGGGATGGCGTTGCAAGTCTAAGCGCCAGCCTTTGGCAAGCCTCCAACGCTCACAGCCCGGAGCATCGCCGATCACGGCTGCTATTCCGGGTCATTGCCGCCCTGCCGGGCCAATACCGGTGCCAGCGCCGGCGGAGAATAGGCCGGCCCCTTGAGCACCTTGCCGCGCTCGTCTTTCACCGGCCTGCCGTCGGCACCCAGCTTGCTCATGTTGCTGCGATGCACCTCCGCGCAGGTGGCATTCAGGTCGATGCCGAAGGTATGGCCGGCGCCATAGGTCACATAATTGATGTCGGTGAGCGCATCGGCCACTTCCACCAGGTCCACGCGAAAACCTCTGAGCGATGCCAACTGCTCTCTGGCTGCCGCCAGAGTATCGAGAAACGCCTGTTGATCCTTATCCGGTTGCTGGCAGGTGGCCTCGGCCAGTTCGTGAAACTCCTCCAGCAACAGGGCCAGACGCAGGCGGATGGTGGCATCATCAGGCACCACTGGCTGCGGCTCCACCGGCAGGGAAAACGCGCGGTGAAACTCGGCCACCCGGTGAAAATTACTGGTTTGTTCAGCCTTTGCCATCGACTTCCTCCAGAAAGGCGATCATCTCACGGTTCACTTCCGCCGCCTGCTCCATCTGGATCCAGTGCCCGCACTGGTCCAGCATCACCGTGCGCAGATCCGGGATGTAATCGGGCATGCGTTGCAGGGCCTTCTGACTGAACACGATCACCGGGTCCTGCATGCCGCCGATAAACAGGGTGGGCATGGTCAGCTGCCAGTTGTCGTCGTCCCGGCTTTCCTCCCAGGACGCATCCATGGCCCGGTACCAGTTGATCGGTCCGGTAAAGCCGCTGTGCTGGAACCGCTCCACGTAATAGGCCAGGTCTTCCTCACGCATCCAGCGCGGCTGTTGCTCGGGGGTCGGCATGGATTGCAGGAAACCGGTGTCGTCCGGAGCCACCCGGAAATCGGCGATACCATCCGCAGACAATCCGTGGAAGATCTTGCGCAGGCTGGTGGGCACATCCGCCTCCAGCTCCTGCTCAGGCAGTTGCGGCTTCTGGAAATAAAGCATGTAGAAGAAGCGGTCTTCGAACAGCCGCCGCATTGACTCGGTGGGTGCCTCCGGGGCAGGCCCGCCATAGGGCACCGACATGCCGATTACGGCACGAATCATTTGCGGGTAGCGGCGCGCCACCTGCCAGGTCAGTGCGCACCCCCAGTCATGCCCGACCAGGATTGCCGATTCATGCCCCAATGCCCGGATCAGGGCGACCACGTCCTCCACCAGCACGCTCTGACGGTAACTATCCGCCTCCGCCGGGCCTCCGGTGTAGCCGTAGCCGCGCAGATCCGGCGCCACCGCGTGGTAACCGGACTGGGCCAGTACCGGTAACTGATAGCGCCAGGAAGCCCAACATTCCGGAAAACCATGCAGACACAACACCAAAGGGTTTCCCGGCTCCCCAGCCTCCGCTACAAAAAAATCCAGGCCATTGGCAGCAAGCTGCCGCTCACGCATAAATGCCATACTCTCTCTTCCCGATTCCAATTCAGCCAGTCAGCATAGACAACTACTTACCCGGCACGACGAAAGTGCTATTGTTAGCATATTCGTTTGACCATTGTTGTGATTCAGCATAAGCGCAAAAAGAACAAGAACTCTGCGCCACTGCCGCGGTCTTAGCCGACGCAGCGCCATTCCGGGCCCGTTAATTCGCCCGGGGCGGACTGTGAATTTGACAGCATGGTCCGCCGCTGACAAGCGTGCAAAGTGACCGTTACGACTCAACCAGGGACGCATCGTGACAGAGCCGCAAGGACAAGCCAGCCCCACGAAGCCCTCCCGCATTGGCGGGTGGCTGGCTCCCTATGTGCCTGCTTACTTTCCAGTAGCCTGGAAGCTGGGGCTGTCCATTTCCCTGCTGATCCTGTGTGGCATGACCATTCTCGGCTCCCTGCTGCTCAACAATCAGCTCGACCGCATGCGCGACCAGGCGGACACCTTCGGTGAAGCCATTGCCCTGCAGCTGGCCAACACGGCCCGGGAGCCCCTACTCGCCGATGACACCTTCCTGCTCAAGGTCCAACTCAACAACCTGACACGCAGTGAGAGCGTGCGCGGCGCCGCCCTGTTTGATCGCAGCGGCAACCTGGTCGACAAGGCCGGCATTTTGCCCCTGGCCGCCGATCCGCTGGAGGAACAGATCAAGCGCTGGGAACTGCAGAACGAACCGGTAACCACCTACTATGCTGCTGTTGATGTGGGCGATACGGTAGCCGGCTACACAGCCATTTCCCTGTCCGACCGCCCGATCATGGCCGCCCGGGAATCAGTGCAGGACACCATGATCAATGCCACGCTGATCATGAGCGTAATCGCCATCATCGCCTCGTTCCTGATCAGCCGGCGATTGGCTCGCCCCATTCAGGATCTACTGGAGGCCACCAGCGCCATGCGCCGGGGAGACCTGAATTATCGAATTCAGGATCGTCGCAATGATGAAATCGGCGGTCTTATCGAAGCCTATAACACCATGGCCCACGGCATGCTGGAAAAAGACCAGGTGGAACAGGTACTGAAGCGTTTTGTCAGCCCGTCGGTAGCACAGAACATGATGGCGGACCTGGACCAGGTCCAACTGGGTGGCCGCGATGTCCATGCCACCGTGGTGTTTGCCGATATAGTCGGCTTCACCCGGCTGTCGGAAACCCTCCCACCGGATGCCATCGCCGACATGCTCAATGTGTATTTCGATGCTATCACCACCGCCACCACCTTTTACCGTGGCACCATCGACAAATATATGGGCGACTGCGCCATGATCGTATTCGGCGTACCCGAGAAGGATGACGAGCACCTGTTCCACGGACTGTGCTGCGCAGTCATGATTCAGAGAATGGTGGAAAGGCTTAATGAGCACCGCCGTGCCCATGGCCACACCACAGTGGAATTCCGTATCGGCATCAATTCCGGCGCCATGTTGGCCGGCAACCTGGGCTCGCGGGAGCGCATGCAATACACGGTGGTTGGCGATACCGTCAATCTGGCATCGCGCCTGTCCAACATGGCCGGTGGCAACGAGATCATTGCCGCCTCGACACTACTGGCCAACCCCAACATCGCTTCGCGGGTTCGCGCTACCGAGTACGGCGCCATGCGTATCCGTGGCAAAGCCGAACCGGTGAGCACCTTCCGCATCGATGGCGTTCACGCCCTGTCGGAAACGCTCATGGAACAACGTATTGCCCAATTCCTGGCAAAACTGAATACGGAGTCGCAACGTGCGTAAGGCTGGCCTGGTGATGGTAGCCCTGCTTGGTGGCTGTGCCACCCTGGGGAACCCGGAGCGCCGGGTCAGCGAGGCCCTTGCAGAAGGCAATTACGCCCGCGCAGCCGCTATCATTGAAGATACTCACCCCGCCCATGATCAATATCCTCTTCTGCAGGAGCAATACCCGGGCATCATTATGGCAAGCCACCAGTATCGCCAGCGCCTGATTCTTGAAGCCGGAGCCATGAGCCGCGAACAACACTGGGAGCAGGCTCATACTCTGGTGAAGAATCACCGCCACAAGGTGGTAGATCCCTCCGCACTGGATGAAATGCTGACCGCCCTGAACAGCCTGGAAGAACACCAGTTAAACCAGGTGCTGGCTGAACGGCGACGTGCTCAGGCCCAAGCCCTGCAGGACAGTGCCGGCCTGACAGAAAAATTAAGCGGCTTCCACTTGCCTCGCGCCAAACAGGAACAGCAGCAGCTAGCAGAGGAACGGCTTTTTGTGGCAAACGATCTGACACGTCTGGGGGAGTATTTCGCCCAGCGTCAGCAATGGCTGCTGGCCCGCGACCTGCTCAGCACCGCTCACCAACTGACGCCAGATCAGCCTCCTTCTGCGCAATTGGCCAAAGCCCAACAGATTCTCAATGACGCCAGCCAGCGAGCCCGCGCCCGACACAATCGCGCTCTGCTTACAGAAGCGGATCAGTTGATGGCTCGTTATCAGCGCAACGGCCAGCTGGATTCATTGCTTGCTGCCCGCAGCTTCCTGAATAAACACCGGAACAACCCGGCGCTGGCCGATCACCAGAAACGCCTGGAGCAATGGGCCCGACGCCGCTTCAGCGAAGAAATGAATACCGGCGAAGCTCTGTATGCCCGCGGCCAGTATCGCGAAGCCTACAGAATCTGGAAGCAGGTAGCGCCGCTCTATCCTGATAACGAAGAACTGAACAAAAAACTGGAGCGCAGCCGCCGGGTCCTTGCCAACCTGCGAAACCTGCAAGACAACTAACAGGGCAACGCCTGCATACGGCCGGACACCCCTGTGCCGGCAGCAAAAAAAACGCGCCATGATAGGCGCGTTTTTCTGCAACCCTTTACGACACTACTCCTGCTCGGCGCCCTCGACCTCAACATCCTGTTCAGGTGCGTTTTGTCGGGCGTCATAGGCATCCCGGTATTCCTGAGAGATTTTTTGGCGACCTTCGAACACCTGCTCAAGATTGACCGGCAGCGGGTTACGCACCACTTGCTCCAGTTGGCCCTTGCCATTCAATTCGAACTGCAAGGCGGTAATGCCCATGTATTTCTGTCGGGTCATGCTCAACAGTCGTTCATTATCCGGCAGGATAGTCGGCCGCAGAAAGACCATCAGGTTACTTTTCTCTCGCGAATTGCTGGTTGAACGAAACAGGATGCCCAACAGGGGAATATCACCCAGGATCGGTACCTTGCGTACCGTCTTGGTAATATTGTCGCGAATCAAGCCGCCCAGGGCGATGGTCTCGCCATCGTCCGCCAGCACCGTGCTTTCCAGCTTGCGCGTGGTGGTAACGATATCCGCCGCTTCGCCCACGGAGTCCTTTACCTGGGAATTTTCCTGCTCCAGCTCCAAACGGATGGTGGACAAGCCCGCCACATGGGGAGTGACCTTCAGGCTCAGACCCACATCTTCGCGCTGGATGGTCTGGAAGGGGTTGGACACGCCGGAACCGGTGCTGGTGCTGGTGCCGGTAATGAAGGGCACGTTCTCACCCACCACAATGGAGGCTTCCTGATTATCCAGGGTCAAAATACTGGGGGTGGAGAGCAGGTTCACATCGGTGGAAGTGGACAGGGCCTGAATCAGCGCACCCCACTTCAGATCGCCATTGGAGTCCTCTTCCCCGAAGCCCATGGTAATGCCATCGCCGAGGGCCAGACCTGACGGGTCATCCGTGGCCAGGGCCTGAACGATAGAGTTGATGGTGAGGCCCGCGTTGCCAAAATTGATCGCACCGACGCCGCTTTCATCACTGCCTGCCACATACTGAAAGCCCAGCGCCTTACCGGTATCCCCGGACACTTCCACGATGGCGGCTTCGATAAGAATCTGTGCCCGGCGCACATCCAGCTGACTGATCACCGACATGATCTCTTTCATCATTGCCGGTTCTGCGCGTATCACCAGAGCATTGAGGGATTTGTCCGCCTGAATGGACACTTTGTCTCCGGTAATGGATGCCGCGGCGGCCTTACCGTCGGCGCCTGGCTTGGCGGCGGAGGCGCCCTCGGCAAAATTTTTCAGCAACTCGGCCAGCGCTTCCGCATCACCGTGGCTGAGCCGTACCACCTGCACACCACCAGTGGCACTGGCTGGAGTATCCAGATTACGGATCATCTGCGCCATGCGCTGGCGAGTAATCCGGTCACCCTTGATGATCAGACGATTGGTACGTTCATCTGCCACCACGGTAACGCCACCATCCTTGGTCTTGCCCCGGCGACCACCAGTCTGGGGGGTCAGGCTTTCCAGCATTTTCACCATGTCGCCGGCAAAGGCATGCTCCAGCTTGATCACCTGTACGTCCTCGGACTCGGCATTGTCCAGGCTGGCGATGATCGCTTCCATGCGGCGAATATTGTCCATGTGGTCACTAATGATCAGGGCATTGGCTGAACCCACGGCCGCCAGATGACCGTACTGGGGCACCAGCGGACGAAGCACCGGCACCAGCTCCTCCACCGGTGAGTTTTCCACCGGAATCACTCGGGTCACCAACTCTTCGCCACCAGCTTCGTTCTTGCCCACCAGCGGCAGGTTACTTTGCTTGGCGGTGGTATTGGGAACGATCTTGATAATGTCGCCGGAAGGCACCGCCGCGTAGCCATGTACCTGCAGCACGGACAGAAACAGCTCGTAGACTTCCGCAGCAGTCAGCGCCTTGGTGGATACAACGGTGACATCCCGGGCACGAACGCGAGGATCGACCACGAAGTTCTTGCCGGTCATCTCGGCGATCTGGCTGATAAACGCCTGAATATCCGCATTGCGGATATTCACCGTCCAACTCTTGCCATCTTCACTGGCCGCAACCTGGGCCTGGCCGGTAAGCGCCGCTGCTGACAACAGCACCACAATCAGTGTTCGAAGTGCCGAGGCTTTGAAAAAGGACATCATAAAACCACTCACTATGGCGGATAATTCACGGTGAATTGCTGATCACCCCGCTGCACCACGATACTGGCCTGCCGGGTTTCCTGAAATGAACGCAACGCAGCCAGATCACCCTCTTCCGTTCCCAGCCCGTGGCCATTAACAGAGAGAATGACATCATTGCTTTTCAAGCCAACCTGACTGATCAACTGCTTGGGCGCGCGCCTACCCAGCTGGTAGCCTTGATTGTCGCCTTCGGCCACCGGCGTCAGCCCTAACTGGCCTATAATGGCCTTACGCTGACGCTGCATGTCTTCCTCGCTGCCCTCACTCACGGCCTGCTCATCAGCCGGCCGTTGCACCGGTTCGGCACGGGATTGGACCTGACTGACACCGCCCAGGGAACTGTCAGACCAGCGCAGGGTTTCCAGACGCCCGGCCCTGCGCAGGATTACCCGGTCCGGGTAGACCTCTTCCAGGCTGGCATTACCGGGAATACTGTCGCCGATACGGTACAACTCACCTTCCTTGCCCTTTTCGGCAATGATGGCGGAGGCCTTTGCGGTATCTGCAGTCTGGAACACGCCAAGCAACTCCAGGCGCAGGCGGGTTTCAGGGGCGTCGGTGGGCTTGTCTGACTGGGTGGCAGCTTCCTGCTCGAAGTTTCCGAACAATTGCCAACTATCTACCTGGGACTGGCTCAGACTAACAGTCTGGCCGGCAGAGGAGACCTGTAAGCGGGTCTTGCTATTGGAAGGAATCGGCTCGCTGGGTCCGTACCACAACAACCAGAAGGTTTGGGCCAGCACAAAGGCCAACGCGATAACCAGCAAAACGGCAACCAACCAGCGCACCGGCTTGCCCCACTGCTGATACTGACCCCACGCTGCCCACTGCGACATAACTGTCCGCTCTTCCTTTATCGTTATTACCGGACTGAAGATACCGGATTTTAAGGCAAATTATTGCAATATAGTGTTACTGAAACTGGGTTTTCTGCTTCTCAACCCTGACTACGTTTTAGCGAGAACGGTTGGGACATCTGGAATACCACATCATCCGGGCTACCGCCCTGGCTGACACCAAGCAACAACGGCCACGCACGCATCACTTCCAGATGGAAACGACCTTCACTGATGCGTGCATGCATCAGACGCTCTCCCTGGGGATCTTTCACCCGCAGCGTGGGCACCTGGCCCTCCATGCTCAAACGCCCCTGTAACTCCGGCACCGTGGCGGAGCCGTTATTCCCCCAGGTCACCGTACCGCCAGTGTAGTCCAGAGTACCCTGCAGGTTACCGATCGTGTCATCGGCAATCCGCAGGGACATCAGCACCGCATCCACCCGGCCGTCGGCGCCGCCCTGGGGAACATGTTCCGCCACCAGCGCCACCGGCAAGGACAGGCGCGCCTGCTCTACCTGCCAGTCACCCCAGTCCGCGCCGACCCAGCCTGACAGGTTCGCCTGTTGCCCCTGATCACTGCGCAGGGCCAGTTGCGCGCCCGGCACCAGGCCGTGCCAGTCCAGGGTCCAGTCCAGCGAGCCCTGCAGCTGCTTCCAGCGCCAACGGGCCTGGCCCTGCCACCAGCGCCCACGGGGCTCGGACAGGGTCAGCGCAGCATCGGCCAACCGCACGGC
The DNA here is from genome assembly GCF_019431375.1 of Alcanivorax sp. Lineage (NCBI taxonomy): Bacteria > Pseudomonadati > Pseudomonadota > Gammaproteobacteria > Oceanospirillales > Alcanivoracaceae > Alcanivorax > Alcanivorax sp. The sequence continues at coordinate 3,455,548 of NZ_CP080267.1, read as the reverse complement.
AGGGACTCGCTCCACTACCACGGCGGCAGGCATGCTGACAGTCAAGAAAACCAACAAGCTGACAATGAAGACCAGTGTCAGCGTCAAAGTACGAGGCATGGCGGTTCTCAGAACGGGATATCGTCGTCGAAATCGTCCGCCGGGCCACTGAAGCCACCCTGATTCTGGCTCTGGCCGGAGGGCTGATTCTGCTGCGGTGCAGCACTGCCCCCACCACCGTAGTTCTCATTCTGGTTCTGGTAACCACCCTGATTACCCTGGGACGCATAGCCACCACCCTGACCACCGCCGCCGTCACCACGGCCATCCAGCATCTGCATCTCGTTGGCGACGATTTCAGTGGTGTAGCGGTCCTGGCCATCCTGGCCCTGCCACTTACGGGTACGAATGGAGCCTTCGATATAAACCTTGGAGCCCTTCTTCAGGTACTCACCGGCAATCTCGCCCAGCTTGTTGAAAAATACCACCCGATGCCATTCCGTGCGTTCCTGCATCTGCCCGCTCTGCTTGTCTTTCCAGCTTTCGCTGGTGGCCAGCCGAACATTGGTGACAGCGCCACCACTGGGCATGAAACGGGTTTCCGGGTCAGCCCCCAGGTTGCCAATCAGAATTACCTTGTTAACGCCGCGCGCCATGTTTCTCTCCGTGACTCTCAGGGTCAGTACTGTTGTAGCCGGCGATACCCTGCCAGGTAAATCACCGGTTTCTGAAATGCATGTCAGATCAAGCCAATCATTGTGTCAGCTTTGCCCGGCGCTCGCGAGTCCCGCAAGTCGGGCCTCATCCAGCAGCCCGGCATCTACCTTGAGCAGGGCCAGGGCCTGCTCCTCGACGATCACCGTCTCGACCACACCGGGCACCGTCTGCAGCTCACGGGCCAGTTTCTGCCAGTCCTGGCCCGGCGCCAGCATTAGCACCCGGTTATCCAGTTTCGGCAGCTCCCGCAGCCCCGTCAGCACCACCAGCCAGACCGCCGCCAGCAGTGCACAGCCATAGAAGACGGCTTCAGCGCCTACCCACTGGTACAGCGCACCGCCCAGCTGCCCGCCGACAAAGACGCCCAGAAACTGACTGGTGGAGTATACCCCCATGGCCGTGCCACGAGTTCCCGCCGGCGCCGCACGCCCCACCAGTGAGGGCAGCAGCGCCTCAAGCAGATTAAAAGCAGCAAAGAATACCAACAGAGCCAGCACAAAGTGCCACAGCTCGGCCCCAGCCACCGCCAGAAGGATCTGTGACACCGCCAGCAGCACCACCGCCAGCCGCTTCACCGGCACTGCGCCACGCCGTTCGGCACGGATGATCAGCGGCACCATGGCCACGAACCCGGCCACCAGCACGCCCAGGTAGATCAGGCTGTGGCTGCGCAGCCCCAGCCCAAGTCGTTCGCTGAGCAGAGCCGGCACCACCACAAATGAGGCCGTCATGATCAGGTGCAGGGTAAAAATGCCCACGTCAAAGCGCAGCAATGTCTCGCTGCCAAGCACACGACGGAAACGCACCCTCACCGGCAAGGCTTCACCTTGCAACGCCCGTGGTGCCGGCACCACCATGGCTACCAGCAAGGCAAAAACGCCCATCACCGACGTCATCCAGAACAGGCCGGACAACCCCAGCCAGCTAGCCAGTAGCGGGCCCAGGATCAGTGCCAGCACAAAGGAACCACCCACCGACATGCCGATCAGGGCCATGGCCCGGGTACGGTGCTTTTCGCTGACCACATCGCCGATCAGCGCCATGATCACACTGGCAATAGCGCCGGCGCCCTGCAGGGCGCGCCCGGCAATGACGCCATGGATATGATCACTCATGGCCGCCACCACGCCCCCGGCCACAAACAACAGCAGACCGATCAGTAGCAGCGGGCGCCGCCCGAAACGGTCGGAGAGCATGCCAAACGGAATCTGAAGCAGGGCCTGCATCAGCCCGTAGGCACCGATGGCGGTACCGATCAATAGCGGTGTCGCACCTTCCAGAGATTGCCCGTAGACCGCAAAAATCGGCAAAATCATGAACAGGCCGAACATCCGCAGCGCGAAGATGGTCGCCAGATAGCCGGTGGTTTTCAGCTCTGTTCGCTGCAGGACACGGGAAGAAGATGCCGACATGAACGCTTGTTGCTCCAGAAACGGGAGGCCGCAACGTCACGGCCACTACAAAAAGGCGGGCAGTGTATCAGATTCCCCACCGGGCCGGACCAGGACACAGTGCCCCACTTTGGCGCTCCGAGATCGTGAAATCAGTAAAACCGGGCAATGGTAAATTGAACCCCGGTCAAAGCGGTGATAAATTCACACGCTGATAAGTTTTTTTTCTTAGGCTTTGCCTGAGACATCATGGACGGCATCGATGAACAGCCAACAACAAACCCAGCAAGTTTACGTAGTAGGCAGCCAGCAACTGCAAAATGCCCTGCTCACCGAATTTCTCGTCAAGGAAGAAGTGGCTAGCAAGAGCATTCCCTCGGTAGAGACCATCTCCGTGGAAACCCTACGGGAATTTGACCAGAACCTGTTTCTGGTGGATTACCACAGTGTCGACGTGAACGAGGTGATCGCCCATCTCCTGGAAGCAGATCAGGAAGTGGAAAACGACGTTCTGATTGCCCTGTTCAATGTGGACAGCGACGATTCGCTCTCCCGCCTGGCCGGCCTGCCCATGGTCAATGGCGGTTTTCAGCATGACTGCCCCCAGGCACTGCTGAGCAAAGGCATCAAGGCAATTTTCGACGGCGAGCTGTGGTTCCCACGCGCCGTGCTGCAGGCCTATCTGATGAAAAGCCGCACTTTCAACAAGACCTTTTCCCGTAGCGAGGTAAACCTTACCGACCGGGAAGTGGAAGTGCTGAAAGTCATGGCCACCGGCGCCAAGAATTCGGAAATCGCCTCCAGCCTGAATCTGAGCCCGCACACCATCAAGACGCACATCTACAATATCTTCAAGAAGATCAACGCCTCCAACCGCCTGCAGGCGGTGAACTGGGCACAAGAGAACCTGTAGCAACCCCGCACGCAACACGCTCGCACGCTTTTTTGCGTGCCCGCGTGAAGCGGGCTGCAGGAAAGCGCGCCTTTCTTTTCCCCTTCACACGAATTCGCCTATACTGCCCTGTTCATTTTGACAGTAGTCAGGGGTAGTTGATGGATACCATTCTGGTCCGCGGTGCACGGACTCATAACCTGAAGAACGTGGATCTGGATATCCCGCGTGACAAACTGGTGGTGATCACCGGCCTGTCCGGCTCCGGCAAATCCTCACTGGCCTTCGACACCCTTTACGCGGAAGGCCAGCGCCGCTATGTGGAATCCCTCTCCACCTATGCCCGCCAGTTCCTGTCGATGATGGAGAAGCCCGATGTGGATCACATCGAAGGGCTCAGCCCGGCCATTTCCATCGAGCAGAAATCCACCAGCCACAACCCCCGCTCCACCGTGGGCACCATTACCGAAATCTACGATTACCTGCGGCTGCTGTTCGCCCGGGTGGGCGAACCCCGCTGTCCGGAGCACGAGGCGCCGCTGGCTGCCCAGACCATCAGCCAGATGGTGGATCAGGTACTGGCCATGGAAGAAGGCAGCAAGCTGATGCTGCTGGCGCCGGTGATTCGCGAAAAGAAAGGCGAGCACCTGCACCTGTTCGAAGAGCTGCGCGCCCAGGGCTTTATCCGCGCGCGTATCGACGGGCGCATCTATGACATGGATGACACACCGGATCTGGACAAGAACAAGAAGCACACCATCGAAGTAGTGGTGGATCGCTTCAAAGTCCGTGACGACCTGCAGAACCGGCTGGCGGAATCCTTTGAGACCGCCCTTAATCTGGCTGACGACATCGCCATCATTGCCCCCATGGACGGCGATGGCGAGGAAGTGACTTTCTCGGCCAAGTTTGCCTGCCCGCACTGCGGCTATTCGATCCCCGAACTGGAACCGCGGCTGTTTTCCTTCAACAATCCAGCCGGGGCCTGCCCCAGCTGTGATGGTTTGGGCATGAAGCAGTTCTTCGACGAGGACAAGGTGATCAATTCCGACGAATTGTCCCTGTCGGAAGGCGCCATCCGCGGCTGGGACCGCCGCAATGTCTACTATTTCCAGATGCTCAACTCCCTGTCTCAGAGCCTGGGTTTCGACATGGACGTGGCATTTCGCGAGCTGCCCGGGGATATCCGCAAGAAAGTCCTCCATGGCACCGGCAAGGAAAGCATCGAATTCCGTTATCTGAACGACCGCGGCGACATTATAAAACGCAACCATCCGTTCGAGGGCATCATCCCCAATATGGAGCGGCGCTACCGGGAAACCGAATCCGATGCGGTGCGCGAGGATCTGCTCAGCTACATGTCCACCTCCAGCTGCCCCAGCTGTAATGGCTCGCGACTGCGCGAGGCGGCCCGTCACGTGTTTATCGAAGAAACCACCCTGCCGGAGGTGGTACGGTTGGCGGTCGGCAAGGCCCATGCCTATTTCAGTGACCTGAACCTGCCCGGCAGCAAGGGCGAGATCGCCGACAAGATTCTCAAGGAGATCCGCGATCGCCTGCAGTTTCTCGTCAACGTAGGCCTGGAATACCTGACCCTGGAGCGCAGCGCAGAAACCCTGTCCGGCGGCGAGGCCCAGCGCATCCGTCTGGCCAGCCAGATCGGCGCCGGCCTGGTGGGCGTCATGTACGTGCTGGATGAGCCGTCCATCGGCCTGCACCAGCGCGACAACGAGCGCCTGCTGAGCACCCTCACCCGCCTGCGTGACCTGGGTAACACCGTACTGGTGGTGGAACACGACGAGGAAGCCATCCGCCTGGCCGACCACGTGATCGACATCGGTCCCGGGGCCGGCGTCCATGGTGGCACCGTAGTCGCCCAGGGCAGCGCCCAGGACGTGGCCGACAACCCGGACTCTCTCACCGGGGACTACCTGTCCGGCCGCAAACAGATCGCTATCCCCAAACAACGACGGCAGAACGAGGCCGATCACTGGCTAACCCTGCACGGTGCCACCGGCAACAACCTGAAGGGTCACCCATTGAACATCCCGGTGGGGCTGTTCACCTGCATCACCGGCGTTTCCGGCTCCGGCAAGTCCACCCTGATCAACAGCACCCTGTACCCTTTGGCGGCCACCAAACTGAACAAGGCCACCACGCTCACGCCGTCTGTTTACGAGTCCATCGAGGGGCTGGAGCATTTCGACAAGGTGGTGGATATCGATCAAAGCCCCATCGGCCGTACCCCACGCTCCAACCCGGCCACCTACACCGGCATCTTCACCCCGGTGCGCGAACTGTTCGCCGGCACCCAGGAAGCCCGCGCCCGTGGCTACAAGCCCGGCCGTTTCAGCTTCAACGTGAAAGGCGGTCGCTGCGAAGCCTGCCAGGGCGATGGCGTGATCAAGGTGGAAATGCACTTCCTGCCGGATATCTACGTGCCCTGTGAAGTCTGCGAAGGCAAACGCTATAACCGGGAAACCCTGGAAATCACCTACAAGGGCAAGAACATCTTCGAGGTGCTGGACCTGACCATCGAAGACGCCCGTGAATTCTTCGATGCGGTCCCCTCCCTGGCCCGCAAACTGCAGACCCTGATGGACGTCGGCCTGAGCTACGTGAAACTGGGCCAGGCCGCCACCACCCTGTCCGGCGGCGAAGCCCAGCGGGTGAAACTGGCCAAGGAACTGTCCCGCCGCGATACCGGCAACACCCTCTATATCCTCGACGAACCCACCACCGGCCTGCACTTCCACGATATCCAGCTACTGCTGGACGTACTCAACCGGCTGGCGGACCACGGCAACTCCGTGGTGGTGATCGAACACAACCTGGATGTGATCAAGACGGCCGACTGGATCGTGGATCTGGGCCCGGAAGGTGGCGACGGCGGCGGCGAAATTATTGCCGAAGGCACGCCGGAGGAAGTGGCCAAGGTGAAGGGCAGTCACACCGGACGCTTTTTGAAAAGCATGCTGAAGTAGGCCTCACCGTGAACGGCGACACACTTCGCGGCATGGTCACACAGCCGCAGTGTACCGCCCATCCAGCCGTCATACTGTCGTTGCAGACTCAGCCCCATCACTCACTCTGGAGGCTGATCATGAAACGGATATGGGCACTGAAAGGACTCATCGCCACCCTTGCCATCGGCGCGGTGGCGGCAGCCTGTGCCGGGCACGGGGCGCACAACAGCGTGGAGCTTGGGCCGCGCCCCTATTACCTGGTTGCAAACATGGATGAAGGGCCGCTCAAGCAGGCGCTGCAGGAATGCACTAGCCAGCGACGGCCACAGCAAGCCAGCGACTTCTCCATCGGCCATCGCGGGGCCCCGCTGCAATTCCCCGAACATACCGAAGAGTCCTACCGTGCGGCGGCCCGCATGGGCGCCGGCATCGTGGAATGCGATGTGGCGTTTACCAAGGATCGCGAGCTGGTCTGCCGCCATTCCCAGTGCGACCTGCACACCACCACCAATATTCTCGACACCGAACTGGCCAGCCAGTGCAGCGAACCTTTCACTCCCTTTGATGGCAGCAAGCCGGCCCGCGCCCGCTGCTGCACCAGTGACATTACCCTGGCCGAGTTCAAGACCCTGAAAGGCAAGATGGACGGCGCCAATCCCCGTGCCACCACAGTGGAAGAATATCTGCAGGGCACAGCGAGCTGGCGCACGGATCTCTACAATCAAAGCGGCACCCTGCTCAGTCACCGGGAGAGCATCACCCTGTTTCAGGAACTGGGGGTAAAGATGACACCGGAACTGAAAGATCCGCAGGTATCAATGCCCTATCAGGGGGATTACAGTCAGCAGGACTATGCCCGGCAATTGATTGAGGAATACCGACAAGCCGGGGTGTCGCCGCGGGATGTGTACCCCCAGTCCTTCAACCTGGAGGACGTGCGCTACTGGATCGATCATCACCCCCGCTACGGCCAACAGGCCGTGTATCTGGATGGCCGCGACACCGAAGGGCTGGACCCGCAGAACCCCGGCACCTGGCAGCCAGACATGGAAACCCTGAAAGGCTATGGTGTGAATATCATCGCCCCGCCCCTGTGGATGCTGGTGACCACCGATTACCACAACCACATCGTGCCAAGCCCTTATGCACGAGCCGCACGCGATGCCGACCTGGATATCATCGCCTGGTCCCTGGAACGCTCCGGCCCGCTGGCCAATGGCGGCGGCTGGTACTACCAAAGCGTCCAGCCAGCAATCGATAATGACGGCGACACTTTCACCCTGCTGGATGTACTGGCGAGGGACGTAGGTGTCATCGGCGTCTTTTCCGACTGGCCAGCCACCACCACGCTCTACGCCAACTGCCAGAAAGCCTTGACCGGCAAGCGCCACGCCCAACCTTAGCGCACGCGCACCACATCAGCCCCGCCCCGTTCCCGAACGGGGCAATCGCATCAGAAAAAAGGGCCACGCCGGTGGCACGCTTTCTGCTTTGCTCTATCTGACCTGAAGCTGACGCTTCAACCTCATGCAGCCGTCTCCGGCAACCATTCAAAGGAGTACATGAAATGGACGCCACCCCCGACCACCGCTGGTTGATGCAATACAACATCGTCAATCTGGTCAATCAGTGCCGCCGATTGATCCGCGCTGAATTCGACGAGAGCCTGTCACTGACCGACCCGGCACTGCGCCAGAAGCTGGCCCATTATGCGGGCCACACCCGCTCCCAGGGCCTGCAACGGCTTTACGGGGAGATTCGTCTGGCGCTGCTGGAGCTGGAGGGCGAAGACTCACCACCAGCCCCCTCGAACGGGCCGGCTGTGCGTCTGTACCGAGGCCAGCCGGTAGACACCCCAACAAGCGACAAAGAGACGCCTCGCTCTCAACACACTCCTCGTAAAGGGCTGATGTATCGGGGCCGCAAGGTGGCAGGCTAATCGCAGCTTGGTTCAGGGAATCAGGCGGAAAACTGGAAAATACTCAGATCCAGGGGCTGGCTTTCTCCAAGCCACATGACCAGCTCGGTATGGTCGCGCAGATCATCGCCGCTGAGCCCGTGAACGAAGATGGTCAGCCCATTACGGCTGGCCATCAACCAGGGAATCACCTCGCCCGCCTGACGACGAGGAATAGAGAGCTGACAACTCCAGCACGGATGCGGCCCAACCGGTTTGCGGTGCATATGCCCCATGGGAATGTCGAAACGCTGATGAGCGGCCTGACACAGCGCTGCCGCCTGGGAAAAGGTGAATTCGTCAAAATAGACGTGCGCATGAAAGCCGTTGATTGCCATATGCCCTGCCCTTGAGGTTTGCTCAGCCTCACTGACAGCATAGTACAAGAGCGCCGGCTTACGACAGACATAAAAAAACCGGGCTATATGCCCGGTTTTTTTGAAGCTTTGAGACGCTTACTCTTCGTCAGCGTCCGCCAGCTCGGGGCGATCCACCAGCTCAACATAGGCCATCGGTGCATTGTCACCGGCACGGAAGCCCATCTTGAGGATACGAACGTAGCCGCCAGGACGGCTCTGGTAACGGGGACCCAGCTCGTTGAACAGCTTGCCAACCACTTCCTTGGAACGGGTGCGGTCGAAAGCCAGACGACGGTTCGCTACCGAGTCTTCCTTTGCCAGAGTGATCAACGGCTCAGCCACACGACGCAGCTCTTTTGCCTTCGGCAGAGTGGTCTTGATCACTTCGTGCTCCAGCAGAGACACGGCCATGTTACGGAACATCGCCTGACGATGAGAGCTGTTCCGATTCAGTTTTCTGCCGCTTTTGCGATGACGCATGATTCTGTTCCTATGTTCAGGGGCGCTTCACAGCGTCCACAACAACTAACTTAGCGCAATTTGGTGTTCAGCCGGTCGTCGTCACGGAGGCTGACCGGAGGCCAGTTTTCCAGACGCATACCCAGCGACAGGCCTTTGGAAGCCAACACATCCTTGATCTCGGTGAGCGACTTCTTGCCCAGGTTCGGGGTCTTCAGCAGCTCCACCTCGGTACGCTGTACCAGGTCACCGATGTAGTAAATGTTCTCAGCCTTCAGGCAGTTGGCGGAACGGACGGTCAGTTCCAGATCATCTACCGGACGCAGCAGGATGGGATCGATCTCCTCGCGTTCCTGCTTCGGCTCAGGCTTGGCATCCTGCTCCAGATCCACAAACACAGCGATCTGCTGCTGCAGAATGGTGGCAGCGCGACGAATCGCTTCTTCCGGATCGATGGTGCCATCGGTTTCCAGATCGATAACCAGCTTGTCCAGGTCAGTACGCTGCTCTACACGGGCAGCCTCAACCACATAAGCCACGCGACGTACCGGGCTGTAGCTGGCATCCAGCTGCAGACGGCCAATACCGCGGGTTTCGTCGTCATCAGACTGACGGGCGTCAGCAGCTACGTAGCCGCGACCCTTCTGCACCTTGAGCTTCACACGCAGTTCAGTGTCGCCGGTAATGGTGCAGATCAGATGATCCGGGTTGACGATCTCAACACTGTGATCACGCTGGATATCGCTCGCGGTAACAACACCCGGGCCTTTCTTGACCAGCTCGAGAGTCGCTTCTTCGCGATCTTCCATCTTCAGGGCAACGCCCTTCAGGTTCAGCAGGATGTTGATCACATCTTCCTGGACCCCTTCGATGGAGGAGTATTCATGCTGTACCCCGTCGATCTCCACTTCGGTGATCGCACAGCCGGGCATACTGGAGATCAGGATGCGACGCAGCGCAGTCCCCAGGGTGTGGCCAAAGCCACGCTCCAGCGGTTCCAGAACCACCTTGGCATGGGTCTGGTTGATCGCGTTGACCGCGATCGAGCGGGGCGTGAGAAAGTCGTTCACGGCGGTCATAGAGATCCCTCAGGCAGTCCTTACTTGGAGTACAGCTCGACGATCAGGTTTTCGTTGATCTCGGCAGGCAGGTCGATACGCTCAGGCTTCGCCTTGTAGGTACCTTCCAGCTTCTTCTCGTCAACTTCGATCCAGGGCATAAAGCCACGCTGCTGAGCCAGCTCCATGGCGTTTTTCACGCGCAACTGAGCTTTGGACTTCTCGCGAACGGTGATGATGTCACCCGGCTTGACCTGGTAAGAAGCCACATTGACAGACTGACCGTTGACCAGAATCGCACGGTGGCTTACCAGCTGACGCGCTTCAGCACGGGTTGAGCCGAAGCCCATGCGGTAAACCACGTTATCCAGACGACCTTCCAGAAGCTGCAGCAGGACTTCGCCGGTTGCACCCTTGGAGGAAGCTGCTTTCTTGTAGTAGCTACGGAACTGCTTTTCCAGCACACCATAGGTACGACGAACTTTCTGCTTCTCGCGCAGCTGCACACCGTAATCGGACAAACGAGCCGGACGACGACCGCTAGCGCCAGCTGCCTGACCCGGTGCCTGCTCGGCTTTACACTTTGATTCCAGAGGGCGGATACCGCTCTTCAGGAACAGATCGGTGCCTTCACGACGGGAAAGCTTGCACTTGGGACCGATGTATCTTGCCATCTTGCTTTAACTCCCGTTACACGCGACGCTTTTTGGGCGGACGACAGCCGTTATGCGGAATCGGCGTAACGTCCTCAATATGGGTAATCTTGTAGCCACAGCCATTCAGGGCACGAATGGAAGATTCGCGGCCTGGGCCCGGGCCTTTTACCCGTACTTCCAAATTCTTGAGACCGTAGTCCTTCGCAGCATTGCCCGCGTTTTCAGCAGCCACCTGGGCAGCAAACGGGGTGCTCTTACGGGAACCACGGAAACCAGCGCCACCGGAGGTCGCCCAGGACAACGCATTGCCCTGACGATCAGTGATGGTGATGATGGTATTGTTGAAGGATGCGTGCACGTGGGCGATACCGTCTGCAACGGTACGCGTTACCTTCTTACGACGTGCGCCACTATCTTTCTTTGACTTAGCCATAATGCCTATCCAAATCCAGCCGCTGACGTTTCAGCTTATTTGCGAATCGGTTTACGCGGACCTTTACGGGTCCGAGCATTGGTCTTGGTACGCTGGCCACGCAGTGGCAAGCCGCGACGATGACGAATACCACGGTAGCAACCGAGGTCCATCAGACGCTTGATGTTCATGGTGATTTCCCGGCGCAGGTCACCTTCAGTAGACAACTTGGCTACCTCGCCACGAATGACGTCAAGTTGTTCACCGCTCAGATCACGAACTTTCGCGGTCTGATCAATACCGGCCGCGGTGCAGATTTGAGCTGCACGGGTACGACCGATCCCGAAGATGTAGGTGAGAGAGATCACCGTGTGCTTATTTTCCGGGATGTTAACGCCTGCAATACGGGCCATCCGAATATCTCCGATTCACAAAACGGGTGGCGCCAGACTCAAGGGCGCCGAAAGGCGGCAGAGTCTAGCGCTACACCGACTGAATTTCAACCAAACACTTAAAAGAAGACGTAACCTTAACCCTGGCGCTGCTTGTGCCGGGGTTCGGCACTGCAGATAACCATGACGCGACCCTTACGACGGATCACTTTGCAGTTTCGGCAGATCTTCTTCACAGAAGCCTGAACTTTCATCGCACTCGCCTCGTTCGTTAACGCACCAGACCGGTGCCACCATACCCTTTCAGGTTGGATTTCTTCATCAACTTCTCGTACTGGGTGGACGTCAGGTGCGAATTAACCTGCGACCAGAAGTCCATCACCACCACCACCACAATCAGCAGGGAGGTACCGCCCAGATAGAAGGGCACGTTGGCAACTGCCTGCAGACCCAGTGGCAGCAAGCACACCAGCGTCATGTATACCGAACCGATCAGGGTCAAACGCCCCATCACTGTGTCGATATAGCGAGCAGATTGCTCGCCCGGGCGAATGCCCGGAATATAAGCGCCGGATTTCTTCAGGTTGTCAGCGACATCCTTCGGATTGAACACCAGCGCAGTATAAAAGTAGCAGAAGAACACGATTGCCAGGGTAAACAGCAGAATATACAGCGGCGTACCCGGCAGCAGAGCATCACTCACGTTTCTCAGTGCCTGGCCCCACCAGGAATCCGGATTGGAATCACTGAACCACTGGGTCAGAGATGCCGGAAACAGCAGAATGGAGCTGGCAAAGATAGCCGGAATCACGCCTGCCATGTTCACCTTCAGCGGCAGATGACTCTGCTGCGCTGCATACACACGACGTCCCTGCTGACGGCGCGCATAGTTCACCGTAATACGGCGCTGCCCACGCTCCATGAACACCACACCGAAAATCACGGCGAGGGCCACGAGGAACACGAACAACATCATGATCAGGCTCAGGTCACCAGTACGGGCGGACTCGAAAGTCTGCGCAATGGCACCAGGCAGGCCTGACACGATGGAAGCGAAGATCAGCATGGAAATACCATTGCCGATACCACGCTCGGTAATCTGCTCACCCAGCCACATCAGGAATACGGTACCGGTCAGCAAGGTGGTTACCGCCACAAAATAGAAGCTGGCAACCTGCATAGTGCTGGCCGTTTCCGGCAGCAGTGTAATGCCCTGGCTGTTCAGTCCGGCCACCATGCCGAAGGACTGGATGCCACCCAGCAATACCGTCAGATAACGGGTGTACTGGGTAATCTTGCGTCGACCCTGCTCACCTTCCTTACGAAGCTGTTCCAGGGTAGGCACTACTGCCGTCATCAGCTGAATCACGATGCTGGCAGTAATGTAGGGCATGATGCCCAGCGCAAAAATACTCATGCGCTCCAGGGAACCCCCGGAGAACATGTTGAACAGGCCAAGAATGGTGTCCCGGTTGTTGTTGAACATCTGTTGCAACGCTTCCGGGTTCATGCCCGGGACCGGGATATGTGCCCCGATCCGGAACACCACCAGGGCGCCCAACAGAAAACCGATTCGCCGCCACAGCTCACGCATTGCGCTACTGTCAGCCTTCGGCGGACCACCATTCAATGTCTGAGCGCGATTCTTCGCCATAAAGCGCTGCCTTATTCTTCGACTTTACCGCCAGCTTTCTCGACCGCTTCGCGGGCGCCTTTGCTGATCGCTACGCCGCGAATGGTTACTGCACGGTCGATTTCGCCCTGCAGAACAATCTTGGCGCGCTTCATGTCACGACGCACAACATTGGCTGCTTTCAGGGCGGCCAGATCGATCACATCGCCTTCAACTTTAGCCAGTTCAGCAAGACGGACTTCAGCAGTGCCCATAGCCAGCTTGGACGTGAAACCGAACTTCGGCACACGACGCTGCAGCGGCATTTGACCACCCTCGAAACCGGGCTTCACGGTTCCGCCGGAACGGGACTTCTGACCCTTGTGGCCGCGACCACCGGTCTTGCCCAGGCCGGAGCCGATACCACGACCAACGCGCTTGGCGTCCGGACGGGAACCTTCAGCGGGATGCAGATCATTCAGACGCATCACTTATTCTCCCTCTACCTGCACCAGATACGCGACCTTGTTGATCATGCCGCGTACTGCCGGGGTATCTTCAACTTCCACAGTGTGGCCGATGCGGCGCAGACCGAGACCGCGCACACAGGCCCTATGCTTTTCCAGCCGGCCGTTGATGCTCTTAACCAGCTTTACCTTGATCTTATCAGCCATCGTAACGATTCCGTTATCTGCGCTTAGTTCAGAATGTCTTCGACAGACTTGCCACGCTTGGCAGCCACAGACTCCGGAGAAGCCATGGACTTCAGGCCGTTAAAAGTAGCCCGAACCACGTTTACCGGATTGGTGGAGCCATAGCACTTGGCCAGTACGTTCTGAACGCCTGCGACTTCCAGCACGGCACGCATGGCACCGCCGGCAATTACACCGGTACCGTCATCGGCCGGCTGCATGTACACCTTGGAGGCACCGTGACGAGCCTTCATCGGGTGCTGGATGGTGGTGCCGTTAAGCTCCACCTGAATCATGTTGCGGCGGGCAGCTTCCAGGGCTTTCTGGATAGCAGCAGGCACTTCACGGGCCTTACCACGACCAAAGCCGACCTTACCCTTGCCGTCACCCACTACGGTCAACGCGGTAAAACCGAAAATACGGCCGCCTTTAACAACCTTAGCAACCCGGTTTACCTGAACCAGCTTTTCCTGCAGACCTTCGTTGGGATCAACCTTCGCCATAACCAAGCACCCTTAGAATTCAAGACCGTTTTCACGCGCGGCATCTGCCAGCGCCTTAACACGGCCGTGATATTTGAAACCAGAACGGTCAAAGGCTACGCGCTCAATGCCCGCTTCCTTGGCACGCTGAGCGATCAGCTGGCCAACTTTCACCGCTGCGTCAGCATTACCTGTTGCGTCAGCACGCAGATCTTTTTCAACCGTGCTTGCAGACGCCAGCACCTGGTCACCAGCCACAGAGATCACCTGCGCATAAATATGACGCGGGGTACGATGTACGCAGAGACGGACTTCGCCCAGCTCGCGAATCTTCAGGCGAGTGCGCTTGGCCCTGCGTAGACGTGAAACTTTTTTGTCTTTCATGGCATCAATCTCGACAATTATTTCTTCTTGGCTTCCTTACGGCGCACTTGCTCATCAGCATAGCGCACCCCTTTGCCCTTGTAGGGCTCAGGCGGACGGAAGGCCCGAACATTGGCAGCAACCTGACCAACCAGCTGCTTATCAATGCCTTTAATGACAATTTCGGTCTGGCTCGGGGTTTCAACAGTAATCCCTTCGGGCAGCTCGAAAGCTACCGGATGGGAGAAACCGAGGGTCAGGTTCAGTACCTTGCCCTGAGCCTGCGCGCGATAACCCACACCGAGGAGCTGAAGCTTGCGCTCAAACCCTTCGGCAACGCCAGTCACCATGTTATTCAGCAGAGCCCGAGAGGTTCCGGCCAGTGCCCACGCCTTCTGGGAATCATCGTGCGGCTTAACCGTTACCACACCATCTTCCAGAGACACGGCTACCAGCTCGTGTACTTCGTGCTCCATGCTGCCTTTGCCACCTTTAACGGTGACTTTCTGGCCGTCGACTTTGACTTCGACGCCCTTCGGCAGATTTACCGGACTTTTAGCTACTCTAGACATTGCTGCACCTAACCCGTCTACGCCACTTCTGTTAGGACACTTCGCAGATCAGCTCGCCACCAACATTGGCTTTGCGCGCTGCGCGGTCAGAAATAATGCCCTGATTGGTGGATACGATCATGATACCCAGGCCGCCTTTGACCTTGGGAATCTCACCCGCGGCCTTGTAGACCCGCAGACCAGGACGACTTACCCGTTTGATCGTGTCAATCACCGGGTTGCCTTCGAAATACTTAAGCTCAACCGTCATTACCGGTTTCTTGTCATCGCTGATCTTGTAATCAGCAATGAAGCCCTCTTCCTTCAGTACTTTGGCTACAGCTTCCTTTGCCTTGGAGGCAGGAATCTCGACCTGTACTTTCTCGGCCATCTGGGCGTTACGAATACGAGTTAACATATCCGCCATGGTATCTTGCATGCTCATGCCGCAATCGCTCCGCTTAACTTTGCTTACCAGCTGGCTTTAACCAGACCGGGAACATCACCGCGCATCGCTGCTTCACGCAGCTTGATCCGGCTCAGGCCGAACTTGCGGTAGTAGCCGTGCGGACGACCGGTGATACGGCAGCGATTACGCTGACGAACCGGGGAAGAATCGCGCGGCAATTTTTGCAGCTGAAGCTGAGCATCCCACTTCGCTTCAGGTTCTGCATTGGGATCCTGGATAATCGCCTTAAGCGCTGCACGCTTGGCGGCAAAACGCTTAACCAGCTTAGCGCGTTTTGCTTCCCGGTTTTTCATGGATTCTTTAGCCATGATAAATCCTCTTAGCCCTTCAGCGGGAAGTTGAAGGCGCGCAGCAGCGCCCGTGCTTGGTCGTCGTTCTCAGCTGTGGTGGTAATGGTAATATCCAGACCACGCAGCTTGTCGACTTTGTCGAAATCGATTTCCGGGAACACGATCTGCTCACGCAGACCCATGGAATAGTTACCACGCCCGTCAAAGGATTTCGGATTCAGACCACGGAAGTCGCGAATACGCGGAATGGCAATGGAAACCAGGCGCTCGAGAAATTCATACATACGCTCGCCACGCAGGGTTACCTTACAGCCAATCGGCCAGCCTTCACGAATCTTGAAGCCTGCAACAGACTTCCGCGCGTTGGTTACCAGGGGCTTCTGACCAGAAATTGCAGTCATATCCGCCAGGGCACCATCCATCGCCTTACGATCCTGGGAGGCCTCACCAACACCCATATTCAGGGTGATCTTGGTGATCTTTGGCACTTCCATGATATTACCGAGACCAAGCTCTTCTTTCAGCTTGGGCACGATCTCGTCTTGATAAATCTTTTTCAGATCACTCATGGGTCACCTAACCTACAGCGTTTCGCCGTTGGACTTGAAGAAACGCACTTTTTTGCCGTCTTCAAAACGGAAGCCCACACGATCCGCTTTCTGCGTCTTGGGGTTCCAGATGGCAACGTTGGAAGCGTTAAGCGATGCTTCCTGTTCTACGATGCCGCCTTGAGTACCACGGTTAGGATTGGCTTTAACATGTTTCTTGACCATGTTGACGCCAGCAACGATGAGGCGGCCGTTGTCCAGAACCTGCTGAACAGAGCCACGCTTACCTTTGTCCTTTCCCGCAATTACGATGACTTCGTCATCACGCTTAATCTTGAGCATTACCTTCACCCGCCTTTACAGAACTTCAGGTGCCAGGGAGATGATCTTCATAAACTGCTCGGTACGCAGTTCCCGCGTTACCGGGCCGAAGATCCGGGTACCGATCGGTGCTTTGTTGTTGTTCAACAGCACCGCGGCGTTTTCGTCGAAACGAATCAGTGAACCGTCTGGACGACGCACACCCTTACGGGTACGCACGACCACAGCGGTCATTACATCACCTTTCTTAACACGGCCGCGCGGAATTGCTTCCTTCACTGTGACCTTGATGATGTCACCAATGCCTGCATAGCGGCGGTGAGAACCACCCAGCACTTTGATGCACTGTACCCGACGGGCGCCGCTGTTATCGGCGACTTCGAGCATGCTTTCGGTCTGAATCATCGCTAAATCTCTCCAACTCTGCCTTTACAGGCAGCCACAGCAACGGTCCGTCAGGCTTCGTTCGCCTGTTCAACTACGTTTACCAGCATCCAGGTCTTGCGCTTGGACAGCGGCCGGCACTCCTCAATGGTGACCAGGTCACCTTCACGACATGCATTTTCTTCATCGTGCGCCATCAGTTTCGTGGAACGCTTGATGATCTTGCCGTAAATCGGGTGCTGGACCCGGCGCTCTACCAACACAGTGATAGTTTTGTCACCTTTGTTAGAGATGACTTTGCCGGTAGCGGTCCGGCGCATTGTATTCGCCTCTGCCATGACTAGTTACCCTGCTTCTCTCTCAGAATGGTCTTAACGCGCGCAATATTGCGGCGAACCGTCCCAAGCTCATGGGTTTTAGAAATCTGACCGGACGCGCTCTTCATACGCAGCTTGAATTGTTCTTCAAGCAGCTCGATTTGCGTCTGCTGCAGCTCTTCGACACTCTTTTCTTTCAGCTCGCTCGCTTTCATGGCTTACATCACCGTCCGAGTCACGACACGGGTGCTTACCGGCAGCTTGGCCGCGGCCAGACGGAACGCTTCACGCGCAACGTCTTCTGACACACCTTCCATTTCGTAAAGCATCTTGCCGGGTTGAATTTGGGCAACCCAATACTCTACAGAACCCTTACCTTTACCCATCCGCACTTCGAGAGGCTTCTTGGTAATCGGCTTGTCCGGGAAAACCCGGATCCAAATTTTACCACCACGCTTGATGTGGCGGGTCATTGCACGACGGGCCGCTTCGATCTGGCGCGCAGTAATACGGCCACGACCGGTCGCTTGCAGACCAATGGTGCCAAAAGACACCTTGCTGCCCCGCTGTGCCAGGCCGCGGTTACGGCCCTTCATCACTTTCCGGAATTTGGTACGCTTCGGCTGCAACATCGTTCGTTACCCTTTAACCGCGGCCGCGCTTCTTCGCGCCCTTGGACTGCTTCTGCTGCTCTTCCTGCTGAACCTGCTCCATGCCACCAAGCACTTCGCCACGGAAGATCCACACCTTGATACCGATGGTGCCGTAAGTGGTTTCAGCACGTACGCTTGCGTAATCGATGTCAGCACGCAAAGTATGCAGAGGCACTCGGCCCTCGCGGTACCATTCGGTACGCGCAATTTCTGCACCACCCAGACGACCGGACAACTGAATCTTGATACCTTCAGCACCGGACTTCATGGCGTTCTGAACCGCACGCTTCATGGCGCGACGGAACATCACACGGCGCTCCAGCTGACCAGCGACATTGTCGCCTACCAGACGCGCATCCAGGTCGGGCTTGCGCACTTCCTCGATGTTGATATGAACCGGCACGCCCATTTGAGCGGCAACATCGCGGCGCAGACGCTCAACGTCTTCGCCTTTTTTGCCGATCACGATACCCGGACGCGCAGTAGCAATAGTGATACGCACGTTCTCTGACGGACGCTCAATCTTGATACGGCTCACCGACGCGTTTTTCAAACGCTTGAACAGGAACTCACGCACCTGCAGGTCGGTAACCAGGCAGTCTGAGTAAGACTTCGGTCCGGCATACCAGAGCGAGTTGTGCTCTTTGACAATGCCAAGGCGAATACCGACCGGATGAACTTTCTGACCCATCTGGTTACTCCTGACCTTCTGAGACTTTCACAGTAATGTGGCAAGTACGCTTGAGGATTCGGTCGGCGCGGCCTTTGGCGCGCGGACGAATACGCTTCATGGTCATGCCTTCATCCACGTAAACCGTGGACACCTTCAGCTCATCAACGTCAGCGCCGTCGTTGTTTTCCGCATTTGCAATCGCGGACTCCAGCACTTTCTTAACGATTTTTGCCGCCTTCTTCGGGCTGAATTCCAGAAGATTCAGCGCCTTCTCGACTTCCAGGCCTCGGACCTGGTCCGCTACGAGGCGGGCTTTCTGAGCCGAAATTCTTGCGCCGCGCAGACGGGCTGCAACTTCAGTAGCCATGGCTGTCACCTTATCGCTTAGCCTTTTTGTCCACGATATGCCCGCGGTAGGTGCGGGTCAGGGCGAATTCGCCCAACTTGTGGCCCACCATGTGCTCGGTAACCATTACCGGGACATGCTGTTTGCCGTTATGCACAGCAATTGTCAGACCCACCATCTCCGGAACAATCATGGAGCGACGGGACCAGGTTTTAATCGGCTTACGGGAGCCGGCTTCCACCGCATCTTCCACCTTGCTGAGCAGGTGGTGATCCACGAAAGGACCTTTTTTCAGTGAACGTGGCACAGCCTGAACCTCTCTTTATCCCTTACTTACGACGGTCACGCACAATCATCTTGGAAGTGCGCTTGTTTGTACGGGTCTTGTGGCCCTTGGTCGGCACACCCCAGGGGGTAACCGGATGACGACCACCAGAAGAGCGCCCTTCACCACCACCATGTGGGTGGTCGACCGGGTTCATCGCCGCACCGCGAACGGTGGGTCGAACACCCCGCCAGCGCGTTGCGCCCGCTTTACCCAGTGAGCGCAAACTATGCTCACTGTTGGATACTGAACCGATGGTCGCCTTGCAGTCGGCGTGAACCTTACGCATCTCGCCGGAGCGCAAACGCAGGGTCACATACTGACCGTCTTTCGCCAGCACCTGCACGGAAGTTCCTGCAGAGCGAGCCAGCTGACCACCTTTACCGGGCTTCATTTCCACGTTGTGCACGGTGGAACCCAGCGGAATATTACGCAGCGGCAAGGCGTTACCCAGCTTGATCGGCGCATCTTCGCCGGACTGGATGCGGTCTTCCGCCTGCAGGCCTTTGGGGGCCAGAATGTAGCGACGCTCACCGTCCAGGTACTTGACCAGCGCAATGTGCGCGGAACGGTTCGGATCGTATTCCAGACGCTCAACAATGCCTACAACACCGTCTTTATTACGACGGAAGTCAATCAAGCGATACTTCTGCTTGTGACCACCACCTTTGTGACGAGTGGTGATACGACCATTGTTGTTACGACCACCGTTTTTGCTCTTGGCTTCCAACAGCGGCGCGTAGGGAGCACCTTTATGCAGATCTTCGTTGACCACCTTGACTACAAAGCGGCGGCCCGGAGAAGTCGGCTTGCACTTTACAATCGCCATTATTCCTTACTCCCTTCCTTACTCTGCGCCCAGGAAGTCAATGTCCTGGCCTTCCTCAAGGGAAACATAGGCCTTCTTCCAGTCAGCGCGCTTACCAGCAACGCGACCAAAGAATTTGGACTTGCCTTTCATGTTGGCGGTACGAACAGCCTTAACTTTCACTTCAAAAAGGGCTTCAACTGCCTTTTTGATTTCCAGCTTGTTCGCATCTTTAGCCACTTTAAACACGAAGGTGCCATTCTGATCGGCAAGAACTGTTGCCTTTTCAGATACGTGCGCAGCACGCAGCACTTTCAAAATACGTTCCTGGTTCATGCCAGTGCCTCCTCAAGCTTCTTCAGAGCCGGCACAGTAACAAGCACCTTCTCGAAAGCAATCAGGCTCACCGGATCCACGCCATCAGCGTCACGCACGTCGACTTTCGGCAGATTGCGCGAACCCAGATACAGGTTCTCGTCAACACTGTCAGTCACAATCAATACGTTAGTCAGATCCAGCTCTTTCAGCTTGGCTGCAACAGCCTTGGTCTTCGGCTCACCGACGGTGAACTCATCGACCACAACCAGACGATCCTGACGAACCAGCTCAGACATGATGCACTGGAGCGCACCACGGTACATTTTACGGTTCACTTTCTGAGAGTGATCACGCGGTACCGCAGCAAATGTCTTGCCGCCGCCACGCCAGATCGGGCTACGGATCGTACCAGCACGGGCACGACCGGTGCCTTTTTGGCGCCACGGCTTACGGCCACCACCACTCACATCAGAGCGGTTTTTCTGAGCTTTGGTACCCTGACGGGCACCGGCCAGAAACGCAGTAACAACCTGATGAACCAGAGGCTCGTTAAAGTCCTTGCCGAAGGCGACTTCGGAAACGGTAACGGTACCTCCAGAGGCAGTATTGAGATTCATCCTCTATTCCTCTTTCAGGCCTTCGCCTTCACTGCCAGACGCACGATCACATCACCACCGGTAGCACCGGGGACCGCACCTTTAACCAGCAACAGATTCTTTTCAGCATCTACGCGAACCACTTCCAGATTCTGGACAGTGACGCGCTCAGCACCCATATGGCCAGCCATCTTCTTGCCTTTAAACACTCGGCCCGGGGTCTGGTTTTGACCAATAGAACCCGGAGCACGGTGAGACAAGGAGTTACCGTGGGTCATATCCTGGGTGCTGAAGTTCCAACGCTTCACGCCACCAGCAAAACCCTTACCTTTGGAAGTGCCGGTCACATCAATCATCTGACCCGCTTCAAATCCTTCGACGGTCACTTCAGAACCCGGCTGCAGCTCACCTGCTTCAGCACGGAATTCCCAAACGCCACGGCCTGCTTCTACACCAGCCTTTGCAAAATGACCGGCTTGCGCCTTGGTCACGCGGCTGGCACGGCGCTCACCGACCGTTACCTGCACGGCCTGGTAGCCATCTGATTCTTCGGCCTTGAGCTGGGAGACCCGATTCGGGGTCACTTCGATGACAGTCACGGGAACACTGATACCTTCCTCAGTGAAGACCCGGGTCATCCCACATTTCCGACCGATCACACCAATCGCCATTGTTTACCTCTTCACAACCTGTCGCGGTAATACCCGCCCGTTGTTAACCCAGGCTGATCTGCACATCCACACCAGCAGCCAGATCCAGCTTCATCAGCGCATCCACGGTTTTATCCGTAGGCTCAACGATGTCCACCAGCCGCTTGTGGGTGCGGATCTCATACTGATCTCGCGCGTCTTTGTTTACGTGCGGAGAGATCAGCACTGTAAAGCGTTCTTTACGCGTCGGCAGCGGGATAGGACCCGTCACTTGCGCGCCTGTCCGTTTAGCCGTATCCACGATCTCTTGGGCGGACTGATCAATCAGACGATGATCAAAGGCCTTGAGCCGGATGCGGATTCTTTGGTTAGCCATAGCTAACAAACTCCAGACTGTTTCGAACCATATTTATATGGCAAAAAGCCCACTTACCTGATCACTAACGGATAGGTGAGTGGTGTCAAAACAAGCCCGGGAACAATGCCCCGGTTGGTACTGCTCGAAAGCAGGGCGCAGATAGTAGCCATTCCCCCCGGGCATTGCAAGGGCCTTTTGCCCCTAATCCGGGAAATCCGGCAAAAAAGTGAAAATAAAGCGCTCTCGCCCTTTAAGTTTACCTTCCTACCCACTCCCGGCATCCCGAGAGCACGCCGGCACACGCCCAAAGGCCTGACACCAGCATCAAAAAGGGGCCGCCAGGCGGCCCCTTTCTCACACCAAGCAACGATTACTCGGTGATTTTGGCAACCACACCGGCACCAACGGTACGACCACCTTCGCGGATAGCGAAGCGCAGGCCGTCTTCCATGGCGATCGGCGCGATCAGTTCAACGTCCATCTGCACGTTGTCGCCCGGCATTACCATTTCGGTACCTTCCGGCAGGGTACAAGCACCCGTTACATCGGTAGTACGGAAGTAGAACTGCGGACGGTAGCCGTTGAAGAACGGGGTATGACGACCACCTTCGTCCTTGCTCAGCACGTACACTTCAGCAATGAACTTGGTGTGCGGCTTGATGGAGCCCGGCTTGGCCAGCACCTGACCACGCTCAACGTCATCACGCTTGGTACCACGCAGCAGAACACCAACGTTCTCACCAGCACGACCTTCGTCGAGCAGCTTGCGGAACATCTCAACACCGGTACAGGTGGTCTTGGTGTCGTGGATACCGACGATCTCGATTTCCTCGCCCACCTTGATGATGCCGCGCTCTACACGGCCGGTTACTACAGTACCGCGACCGGAGATGGAGAATACGTCTTCGATCGGCATCAGGAACGGCTGGTCTACGGCACGCTCCGGCTCCGGGATGTACTCATCCAGGGTCTCAACCAGTTTCTGTACGGCAGGCATGCCGATGTCGCTGGTGTCGCCTTCCAGCGCTTTCAGGGCAGAACCCTTGATGATCGGCGTGTCGTCGCCCGGGAAGTCATAGTCGCTCAGCAGTTCGCGAACTTCCATTTCTACCAGCTCGAGCAGCTCTTCATCGTCAACCATGTCCGCTTTGTTCAGGAACACAACGATGTAAGGTACGCCAACCTGACGGGACAGCAGGATGTGCTCGCGAGTCTGCGGCATCGGGCCGTCAGCAGCGGAACATACCAGGATCGCGCCGTCCATCTGCGCGGCACCGGTGATCATGTTTTTCACATAATCAGCGTGACCGGGGCAGTCTACGTGGGCGTAGTGACGAGTCGGGGAATCGTATTCCACGTGAGAAGTTGCAATGGTGATACCACGCTCACGCTCTTCCGGGGCATTATCAATGCCGTCGAAAGCGATGGCGCTACCGCCCCAAACCTCTGCACACACGCGGGTCAGCGCGGCGGTCAGAGTGGTTTTACCATGGTCAACGTGACCAATGGTGCCTACGTTTACGTGCGGTTTATTACGTTCAAACTTTTCCTTTGCCACGGCTCTATACCCTTAACAAATTAACCGTAAATTTAAGATTTTTTGCCGCTGATCACTTCATCAGCGATATTCTTCGGTGCCTCAGCGTACTTCAGGAACTCCATGGAGTAACTGGCACGACCCTGGGACATGGAACGCAGGTCGGTAGCGTAACCGAACATTTCAGACAACGGCACCTCGGCACGAATAATCTTGCCGGCCATGGTGTCTTCCATGCCCTGAACGATACCGCGACGACGGTTAAGGTCGCCCATTACGTCACCCATGTAGTCTTCCGGGGTTACCGCTTCCACCTTCATCATCGGCTCAAGCAGTACCGCGCCGGCTTCCTTCGCTGCGTTCTTCACAGCCAGGGCACCCGCCATGCGGAAAGCGTTTTCGTTGGAATCCACCTCATGGTAGGAACCATCGTAGAGAATCGCTTTCACGCCGAGGATCGGATAACCAGCAAGCACACCAGACTGCAGCTGCTCGTCGATACCCTTCTGGACCGCACCGAAGTATTCCTTCGGAACCGTACCGCCGTGAATCTGCTCTTCGAACTGGAACTCCTCATCACGATCGATGGGCTCAAACTTCACCTTAACGTGACCATACTGACCACGACCACCGGACTGCTTGACGAACTTACCTTCTACGTCAGCAGGACGGGTGAAGGTTTCACGGTAGGCAACCTGCGGCGCACCGATGTTGGCTTCCACCTTGAATTCCCGCTTCATGCGATCCACGAGAATATCCAGGTGCAGCTCACCCATACCAGAGATAATGGTCTGGCCGGTTTCTTCGTCGGTCTTCACACGGAAAGACGGATCTTCCTGCGCCAGACGCCCCAGAGCCAGACCCATTTTTTCCTGGTCTGCCTTGGACTTCGGCTCTACCGCTACGGAAATTACCGGATCCGGGAATTCCATACGCTCAAGAACGATGATGTTGTTCAGGTCACACAGAGTATCACCGGTGGTGATGTCCTTGAGACCTACACAGGCAGCGATATCACCCGCCAATACTTCCTTGATCTCTTCACGGCTGTTTGCGTGCATCTGCAACAGACGCCCCACACGCTCTTTCTTCTGACGCACGGAGTTCATCACGCTGTCACCGGAGTTCAGCACACCGGAGTAAACACGGATAAAGGTCAGGGAGCCCACGAACGGGTCGGTGGCGATCTTGAACGCCAGCGCGGAGAACGGCGCCTTGTCTGAAGACTCACGGGACTCAACGGTCTCGCCATCTTCCAGCACACCCTGAATGGCTTTAACTTCATCCGGCGCAGGCAGGAACTCAATCACCGCATCCAGCAGCGCCTGAACGCCCTTGTTCTTGAACGCAGAGCCACACAGACCCAGAACGATCTCATTGGCCAGCACCTGCTGACGCAGACCCGCCTTGATTTCGTCGTTGCTGAGCTCGCCGGTTTCCAGATACTTTTCCATCAGCTCTTCGGAGCCTTCGGCCGCAGATTCCATCATCTGCTCACGAAGCTCGTCACAACGGGCCTGGATGTTTTCCGGGATGTCGCGCTCTTCATAGGTCATGCCCATGTCTTCTTCGTTCCAGAAGATCGCTTTCATCCGGATCAGGTCGACAACACCCTTGAATTCGTCTTCCGCACCAATGTTGTACTGAATCGGCACAACCTTGGCACCCAGACGATTACGGATCTGGTCACAAACACGGTCAAAATCAGCACCGGCGCGGTCCATCTTGTTGACGAACACGATCCGCGGCACTTCATATTTGTTGGCCTGACGCCATACGGTTTCAGACTGGGGCTCAACACCGGAGGAACCACAGAACACTACAACCGCACCATCCAGTACACGCAGGGAACGCTCTACCTCAATGGTAAAGTCTACGTGCCCGGGAGTATCAATGATGTTGATTCGGTGCTGGTCATACTGCTGGTCCATACCCTGCCAGAAGGTAGTGGTAGCAGCAGAGGTAATGGTAATACCACGCTCCTGCTCCTGCTCCATCCAGTCCATGGTGGCAGCGCCGTCATGCACCTCACCAATCTTGTGAGACACACCGGTGTAGAAAAGAATACGTTCGGTAGTGGTAGTTTTACCCGCATCTACGTGTGCGCAGATACCGATATTACGATAGCGATTGAGAGGAGTCTTACGTGCCACGCGGCTAACCTCGATTCACTGGTTCAAATATAGAAACCGGCCTGATGTTAGGCCGGCTTCACTCGATTGCCTTCTGCTATTAGAAGCGGAAGTGAGAGAAGGCCTTGTTGGCCTCTGCCATGCGATGCACGTCTTCACGCTTCTTCATCGCTGCGCCTTTACCTTCGGCGGCATCCATCACTTCGCCGGCCAGACGAGCAGGCATGCTCTTCTCACCACGCTTACGGGCAGCATCTACCAACCAGCGCATTGCCAGGGCGGTACGACGGCTGGGACGAACCTCAACGGGAACCTGGTAAGTGGCACCACCGACACGGCGGCTCTTTACCTCAACGGCGGGACGAATATTGTCCAGCGCCTTTTCGAACATCTCCAGGGAGTCAGCCCCTTTGCGTTCGCTGATGATATCCAGGGCACCGTACACGATGCGCTCGGATACAGATTTCTTACCACTGACCATTACATGGTTCATGAACTTGGCCAGCAACTGGCTTCCAAACTTGGGATCCGGAAGGATCTCACGTTTGGCAACAACGCGACGTCTTGGCATCGGATGTGTTCCTCTAACATTCCCGCTGTGGGCGGGGAAATCTTCAGGTAATTCCGGAACGGCATGCCGTCCGGACCTTACTCATCCCTCCGCAGCCATCAGGCTACGGCATTCAGAAAAGGTGCTCGGTTACTTCAATTACTTCTTGGGACGCTTGGCGCCATACTTGGAGCGACGCTGCTTGCGATCCTGCACACCTGCCGTATCCAGGGTTCCACGTACAGTGTGGTAGCGCACACCGGGAAGGTCTTTTACACGACCGCCACGGATCAGTACTACGGAGTGCTCCTGCAGGTTATGCCCTTCACCACCAATGTAGGAAGAGACTTCATAACCGTTGGTCAGACGCACACGACACACTTTACGCAGTGCGGAGTTTGGCTTCTTCGGGGTAGTGGTATACACCCGAGTGCAAACGCCGCGACGCTGGGGGCAGCCCTGCAGGGCTACGGAGTCGCTCTTTTCTACCTTGCTTTTGCGCGGCTTGCGCACCAGCTGGTTTACAGTTGCCATGAAACTACTGCCTCACGCTTACAGTTCTGTGACAGAAACCGTCATCTGACAGCTCTGACACCCATTTACTGCCCATAGAACAGGGGGGCAGCGATTGTAGGGAGCCCCCGGCATCACGTCAAGATGCCAGGAACTCCGTCACTCGCCAGCAATCACTCGTCAGAGGAGCTGAGAGCCTCGGACAGGGCGGCTTCCACCTCGTCCATGGTGGGCGCTTCCGGCCCGCGTGCCTCGACACGCTGGCGGCGACGCTCCAGGTGGTGAGCATAGCCGGTACCTGCTGGCACCAGACGACCTACCACCACGTTTTCCTTCAGACCGCGCAAATCATCTTCCTTGCCGGTGACCGCTGCCTCGGTAAGAACCCGGGTGGTCTCCTGGAAGGACGCTGCAGAGATAAAGGACTCGGTGGCCAGGGATGCCTTGGTGATACCCAGCAACTGACGCTCATACTGGGGCAGCATCTTGTCCTCGGCCTTGAGCCGCTCGATCTCTTCCATCACGCGGGCGTACTCCGCCTGCTCGCCCTTGATGAAGCGGGACTCGCCCACTTCCAGGATCTCTACTTTACGCAGCATCTGGCGGATGATCGTCTCAATGTGCTTGTCATTGATCTTCACACCCTGCAGGCGGTAAACCTCCTGCACCTCATTAACGATATAACGAGCCAGCTCGGATTCACCCATCAGGCGCAGGATATCGTGGGGGTTAAGCGGGCCATCAGAGACCACCTCACCCTTCTCCACTTTCTCACCTTCGAAGACGTTCAGCTGACGCCACTTGTGAATCAGCTCTTCGTAGACTTCGCCACCGTCATCCGGGGTGATCACCAGGCGCACCTTGCCCTTGGTTTCCTTGCCGAAGGAAACGGTACCGGACTTCTCAGCCAGGATTGCCGCTTCCTTGGGGTTCCGCGCCTCGAACAGGTCGGCAACACGGGGCAGACCACCGGTGATGTCACGGGTCTTGGAGGATTCCTGCGGAATCCGCGCAATCACGTCACCCACGGAGATATTGGCACCGTCCTTGAGACCACACAGCGCACCGCCCGGCAGCAGGTACTGGGCCGGCATGTCGGTGTTAGGCATCAATACCGCCTTGCCCTTGCCATCAACCACACGCACCATCGGGCGCATGTCCTTGCCGGCGGCTGGACGGTTCTGAGTGCCCAGCACTTCGATGTTAGTCAGGCCGGTCAGTTCGTCGGTCTGGTGGTTTACGGTGATACCTTCTTCCATATCACCGAACTGCACCTTACCTTCCACTTCCGCGATGATCGGGTGGGTATGGGGATCCCAGGTGGCAACCACCTGACCGCCATCAACCTGATCACCTTCGCCCACGGTCACAGTCGCACCATAGGGCAGCTTGTAACGCTCACGCTCCCGGCCCAGCTCATCCGCTACCGCCAGATCGGCGGAACGGGAAACGATCACCAGACCGTCCTTGTGCTGTACGTGCTTGGCGTTGTGGAAACGCACCTTGCCGCCGTGCTTGATCTGGATGCTGGACACCGCAGAAGCCCGGCTGGCCGCACCACCGATGTGGAAGGTACGCATGGTCAGCTGGGTACCCGGCTCACCAATGGACTGGGCCGCGATAACGCCCACTGCCTCACCTACATTGACCTGATGGCCACGAGCCAGGTCACGGCCGTAACAGGTGGAACATACACCCCAACGGGTGGCACAGGTAATCGGCGAGCGCACCAGCACTTCATCCACACCCATGGATTCCAGCTTGTTGACCCACACCTCGTCCAGCAGGGTACCGGCTTCCGCCAGCACTTCGTCCTGGTTGAGCGGG
Source organism: Alcanivorax sp. (assembly GCF_019431375.1). Classification (NCBI taxonomy): domain Bacteria; kingdom Pseudomonadati; phylum Pseudomonadota; class Gammaproteobacteria; order Oceanospirillales; family Alcanivoracaceae; genus Alcanivorax; species Alcanivorax sp. The sequence continues at coordinate 3,426,995 of NZ_CP080267.1, read as the reverse complement.
TTCATCACATCACGGGCCACGACACGACCCAGCACACGCTCACCCAGGGCCTCAACCACGTCACCACCTTCGATCAGCGGCGTCATCAGCAGACCTTCCTCGGTACCGCAATCCTCGGCGGTAACCACCAGATCCTGAGCCACGTCAACCAGACGACGGGTCAGATAACCGGAGTTCGCCGTCTTCAAGGCGGTATCGGCCAGACCTTTACGTGCACCGTGAGTAGAGATGAAGTACTGGAGTACGTTCAGACCTTCACGGAAGTTGCTGGTAATCGGCGTTTCAATAATGGAACCATCCGGCTTCGCCATCAGACCACGCATACCGGCCAGCTGACGAATCTGTGCCGGGGAGCCCCGCGCACCGGAATCGGCCATCATAAAGATAGAGTTGAAGGAGCCCTGCTCTTCGTCCTCGCCGTCGCGGTTTTTCACCACTTCGACGCGCAGGTTTTCCATCATTGCCTTGGCGATCTGGTCGTTAGTACGGGCCCAGATATCCACCACCTTGTTATAACGCTCACCACGGGTTACCAGACCGGAAGCGAATTGCTCCTCGATCTCGCGAACCTCGTCTTCGGCCGCGTCGATCATGGTGTACTTGGCATCCGGGATCACCATGTCTTCCACACCAATCGAGGAACCGGACAGGGTTGCTTCACGGAAGCCCAGGTACATCAGCTGGTCAGCAAAGATACAGGTTTCTTTGGTACCAAGAATCCGGTAACACGTGTTCAACAGCTTGGAAATCGCCTTCTTGGTCATGTTCTGGTTGACCATGGCGAAGCCCAGACCGGTGGGTACGATATCCCACAGCTTGCAGCGACCCGGGGTGGTATCAGCGATAAAGGTACGCTCTTCAACGCCACCTTCTAGATCACGCACCACTTCATGAACACGCACTTTCACCCGGGCATGCAGATCAACCTGCTTGTTGGCCAGGGCACGCATCACTTCCTTGGTGTCGGCAAAAATCTGGCCTTCACCCTTGGCGTTTACCTTTTCGCGGCTGATGTAGTACAGACCCAGTACCACGTCCTGGGTCGGACCGATGATGGGCTCACCATTGGCCGGCGACAGGATGTTGTTGGTGGACATCATCAGCGCGCGAGCTTCCAGCTGGGCTTCCAGGGTCAGCGGCAAATGCACCGCCATCTGGTCACCATCGAAGTCCGCGTTGAAGGCAGCACAGACCAGCGGATGCAGCTGGATCGCCTTACCTTCAATCAGTACCGGCTCGAACGCCTGGATACCCAGACGGTGAAGGGTCGGCGCCCGGTTCAACATGACCGGGTGCTCGCGAATCACTTCAGCCAGGATATCCCAGACCTCGGCAGTTTCGCGTTCGACCATCTTCTTGGCCGCCTTGATGGTGGTTGCCAGACCACGGGCTTCCAGCTTGGCAAAGATGAACGGCTTGAACAGTTCCAGCGCCATCTTCTTGGGCAGGCCGGTCTCGTGCAGCTTGAGAGACGGCCCCACCACGATCACGGAACGACCGGAGTAGTCCACCCGCTTACCCAGCAGGTTCTGACGGAAACGACCCTGCTTACCCTTGATCATGTCAGCCAGGGATTTCAGCGGGCGCTTGTTGGAACCGGTGATGGCACGGCCACGACGACCGTTATCCAGCAACGCATCCACGGATTCCTGCAGCATGCGCTTTTCGTTGCGCACGATGATGTCCGGCGCACTCAGGTCCAGCAGACGCTTGAGGCGGTTGTTCCGGTTGATCACGCGGCGGTACAGATCGTTCAGGTCGGAGGTGGCAAAACGGCCCCCGTCCAGCGGTACCAGCGGACGCAGATCCGGCGGCAGCACCGGCAGCACAGTGAGGATCATCCACTCCGGCTTGTTACCGGAATCCTTGAAGGCCTCCATCAGCTTGAGACGCTTGGACAGCTTCTTCAGCTTGGTATCGGAGTTGGTGGATTCCACTTCCTCACGGAGGATCTTGATCTCTTCGACCAGGTCCAGCTCCATGAGCAACTGCTGTACGGCCTCGGCACCCATCTTGGCTTCGAATTCGTCGCCGAACTCTTCGAGGGCATCGAAGTACTCTTCGTCAGTCAGCAGCTGACCACGCTCAAGGGTGGTCATGCCTGGCTCGGTCACCACAAAGGACTCGAAGTACAGCACCCGTTCGATATCACGCAGGGTCATGTCCAGCATGAGACCGATACGGGACGGCAGCGACTTCAGGAACCAGATGTGCGCGGTGGGGCTGGCCAGCTCAATGTGACCCATGCGCTCACGGCGAACCTTGGAGAGGGTGACTTCCACGCCACACTTCTCACAGATCACACCACGGTGCTTGAGACGCTTGTACTTGCCGCACAGGCACTCGTAGTCCTTGATCGGACCAAAGATACGCGCACAGAACAGGCCATCCCGTTCCGGCTTGAAGGTACGATAATTAATGGTTTCCGGCTTTTTCACTTCGCCGAAAGACCAGGAGCGGATCAGATCCGGCGGTGCCAGAGAGATCTTGAGTTTATCAAACTCCGTGACTTGTCCCTGACTTTTAAGCAGATTCAGCAGGTCTTTCAAGGCCAGTCCTCCGTAGCGAGCTTTACGCTCTCAATTCTTTCCTAAACCCGGGTAACAACGCGAGCCGCTCCCCCCGAAGGGAAGCGGCACACATCGCTTCAGTCGTTTTCCAACTCGATATTGATACCGAGAGAGCGGATTTCCTTCAGCAATACGTTGAAGGATTCCGGCATACCCGGGTCCATACGGTGATCACCATCCACGATGTTCTTGTACATACGAGTACGGCCATTCACATCATCGGACTTCACGGTAAGCATTTCCTGCAAGGTGTAGGCGGCGCCATAGGCTTCCAGCGCCCACACTTCCATCTCACCGAAACGCTGACCACCGAACTGTGCCTTACCACCCAGCGGTTGCTGGGTTACCAGGCTGTAGGAGCCGGTGGAACGGGCATGCATCTTGTCGTCCACCAGGTGGTTCAACTTCAGCATGTACATGTAGCCAACGGTGACCTTGCGATCAAATTTCTCACCGGTACGGCCATCCCAGAGCTGCATCTGACCGGAACGATCGTAACCGGCAAGCTCCAGCAGTTCCTTGATCTCGAATTCCTTGGCACCGTCGAATACCGCGGTTGCCATGGGAACGCCACCAACCAGGTTCTGGGCCAGCTCGATGATTTCATCATCACTGAAGCTGTCCAGATCTTCCGGTGAACCACCGGCACCTGCCTTGTTGTAGATCTTGTCCAGGAAGCCGCGGACCTCCGCCACTTTCTTCTGCTCGGCCAGCATCTCGCCAATGCGCTCGCCCAGGCCCTTGGCGGCCCAACCCAGGTGGGTTTCCAGGATCTGCCCCACGTTCATACGGGACGGTACACCCAGCGGGTTCAACACCACATCTACCGGCACGCCATGCTCGTCGTACGGCATATCTTCTTCCGGCATGATCACGGAGATCACACCCTTGTTACCGTGACGACCAGCCATCTTGTCACCCGGCTGGATGCGACGCTTGATAGCCAGGTAGACCTTGACCACTTTCAGCACGCCGTGAGCCAGGTCATCACCACCGGAAATCTTGGCCTGCTTGTCGCGGTAGCGCTCGTCCTGCTCTTTCTTGTGCAGTTCAAGATACTGCTGGGCACGCTCAAGCTGCTCAGCCACATCGTCATCCGCCGGACGCAGTTCGAACCACTTGTCCGCATCCAGGTTATCCAGTGCTTCGGCAGTCAGCTCGGTACCGCGCTTGAAGCCGGCACCGCCATTGACCTTCTTGCCCACCAGCACGGTGCGCAGACGCTCGAGAATATCCTGCTGAACGATACGGAACTCGTCTTTCAGATCCTTGCGGAACTGATCCAGGGAGTCCTGCTCGATTTGCTTGGCGCGCTCGTCTTTTTCCACACCATCACGGGTGAAGACCTGCACGTCGATCACGGTGCCCTTGACGCCGGAAGACACTCGCAGGGAGGTATCTTTCACATCAGAGGCTTTCTCGCCGAAGATGGCACGCAACAGCTTCTCTTCCGGAGTCAGCTGGGTCTCACCTTTCGGCGTTACCTTACCGACCAGAATGTCGCCAGCGCCCACTTCCGCACCGATGTAAACAATGCCGGACTCGTCCAGTTTAGACAGTGCCGCCTCGCCCACATTGGGGATATCGGCGGTAATTTCTTCCGGGCCCAACTTGGTATCACGGGCAATCGCGGTCAATTCCTGAATATGAATGGAGGTGAAGCGATCTTCCTTCACCACCCGCTCGGAGATCAGGATGGAATCCTCGAAGTTGTAGCCATTCCAGGGCATGAACGCCACGCGCATGTTCTGACCCAGGGCCAGTTCGCCCATGTCCACGGACGGACCGTCAGCCATGATGTCGCGGGCAGCAACCCGGTCACCCACTTTCACCAGCGGACGCTGGTTGATACAGGTGTTCTGGTTGGAACGGGTGTATTTGGTCAGGTTGTAGATATCTACACCTGCTTCACCTTCGTTCACTTCGTCGTCGTTCACCTTAACGATGATCCGCGATGCATCCACCTTGTCGACGATACCGCCACGAGTAGCAACCACACAGACACCGGAATCCCGGGCCACGTGACGCTCGAAGCCGGTACCGACCAGCGGCTTGTCGGCACGCAGGGTGGGCACAGCCTGACGCTGCATGTTGGAGCCCATCAATGCGCGGTTCGCATCATCGTGCTCAAGGAACGGAATCAGGGACGCCGCCACGGACACCACCTGACGGGGAGAGACATCCATATGGGTAATGGTGTCACGCTCCATCACGGTAAATTCGTAACGGTGACGCACGGTCACGAAGTCTTCCGCAAAACCGCCCTCTTCCGTCATCTTCGCGTCCACCTGTGCGATCACGCACTCGGCTTCCTCGATGGCGGACAGGTATTCGATTTCCTCGCTGACCTTGCCGTCAATCACTTTCAGGTACGGAGACTCGAGGAAACCGTACTCATTGGCGCGGGCATATGTGGCCAGGGAGTTGATCAAACCGATGTTCGGACCTTCAGGAGTCTCGATGGGACATACACGACCATAGTGGGTCGGGTGTACGTCACGCACCTCGAAGCCGGCACGCTCACGGGTCAGACCGCCTGGGCCCAACGCGGAAACACGACGCTTGTGCGTGATCTCGGACAGCGGGTTGTTCTGATCCATGAACTGGGACAGCTGGGAAGAGCCGAAGAACTCTTTAACAGCAGCCGCCACCGGCTTGGAGTTGATCAGATCCTGCGGCATCAGGCCTTCGGACTCCGCCAGGCTCAGACGCTCCTTGACCGCACGCTCTACACGCACCAGACCCACACGGAACTGGTTTTCGGCCATTTCACCCACGGAACGCACACGGCGGTTACCCAGGTGATCGATATCATCCACCACACCGTTACCGTTGCGGATGTCCACCAGGGTGCGCAGCACTTCAATGATGTCAGAGGTTTCTTCACCCATCTGCGCAAAGTACTGCTTGCCTTCCTCATCGGTGCGGGTGCTGAAGTAGCGACCATCGTAGAGGATGCCAGGACCGGTTTCGTCTTCGCGACCGAGACGACGGTTGAACTTCATCCGGCCAACACCGGACAGGTCGTAACGCTCGTCGGTGAAGAACAGGTTCTTGAACAGGTTCTCTGCCGCTTCTTTGGTCGGCGGCTCACCGGGACGCATCATGCGGTAGATCTCGACCAGCGCCTCCAGCGGAGTACGGGTCGGATCAGCACGCAGGGTGTCGGCCATGAACGGGCCGTTGTCCAGATCGTTGGTGTACAGGGTTTCGAAATCGGTGATACCGCCCTGCTCCAGCTTCTCAAGCGTTTCCGCTGTCAGTTCGGTATTACACTCCACCAGGATCTCGCCAGTGTCCTGGTCGATGATGGATTTGGCCAGGTACTTGCCCTGCAGGTATTCGGCAGGAATATCCAGGTACTCGATATTGGCCTTTTCCAGCTGGCGAATATGGCGCGCGGTAATACGACGGCCGCGCTCCACCACGACTTCACCGTCAGCCAGGATATCGAAGGTCGCGGTTTCACCACGCAGACGCTCCGGCACCAGCTTCATACGGTAAATGCCGTCTTCCACTGCAATTTCGTTGGTCTCGAAGAACATCTCCAACACTTCGTCGGAGGTATAACCCAACGCACGCAGCAGGATCGTCGCCGGCAACTTGCGGCGACGGTCGATCCGCACGAACACCTGGTCCTTGGGATCGAATTCGAAGTCCAGCCAGGAGCCACGGTAAGGAATCACCCGGGCGGAATACAGCAGCTTGCCGGAGGAGTGAGTCTTGCCTTTATCGTGGTCGAAAAACACACCGGGGGAACGGTGCAGCTGGGACACAATGACACGCTCGGTACCGTTGATCACAAAGGTACCGTTTTCGGTCATCAAGGGCATTTCGCCCATGTAGACCTGCTGTTCACGGATATCCTTGATAGCCCCACTGGATTCCTTGTCATAGATGACCAGACGAATCCGTACGCGCAGCGGCGCAGCGTAGGTGGTACCACGAACAGTACATTCTTTTACATCAAAAACAGGCTTGCCGAACTCATAGCCGGCATACTCCAGCGCGGCATTCCCGGAATAACTTGAAATCGGAAATACTGACCGGAAAGCGGCTTCCAGACCCTGGTCCAGACGCTCTTCTGCGCTCTTGTCTTGCTGCAGAAATTTACGGTAAGAATCGAGCTGTATGGCCAGAAGGTACGGGACCTCCATAACCTTCGGAAGCTTGCCGAAATCTTTGCGGATCCGCTTTTTCTCAGTGAATGAGTATGCCATCTGCGTTCCTCAGCTGTTGATCTATCACCCTTGGGTGATATTCCTGTATGAAACCTCTCATACAGAAACGACAAAAGGCTGGCAGCCCTCAAGCTGCCAGCCGGTGCCTTTCCGCATTATTGTGGAAAGACATTGCGCAAATGCGCTTACTTGAGCTCGGCAGTACCGCCAGCCTCTTCGATCTTTTTCTTGATCTCTTCGGCTTCGTCTTTGGAGGCACCTTCTTTAACAGGAGCAGGAGCGCCTTCAACGAGCTCTTTGGCTTCTTTCAGACCCAGGCCGGTTACTTCACGGACAGCCTTGATCACGCCAACTTTCTTGTCACCGAAACCGGTCAGAACAACGTCAAACTCGGTTTTCTCTTCGGCGGCAGCTTCGCCACCAGCAGCAGCTGCAGGAGCAGCGGCAACAGCGGCAGCGGCGGTAACGCCGAACTTCTCTTCCATGGCCTCGATCAGTTCAACGAGGTCCATAACGCTCATATCGGCGATAGCGCCGAGGATATCTTCTTTGGAAACGGCCATTTTCAATCTCCTAAATCACCACACGGGCGATCCGATTGGATCGGGTAGTTACGCAGCCTGACAAATCAGGCGGCACTCTGTTTCTGGTCCTTGACTGCAGCAACCGTGCGAACAAATTTGCCGGGCACCTCGTTGAGGGTACGAACAAACTTGGCCACCGGGGCCTGCATAACGGACATGAGCTGAGAAAGTGCTTCGTCGCGAGTCGGCAGCTTGGCCAGGACATCAATATCCTGGGGACCATACGCTACACCACCCACAGCCAGAGCCTTAACTTCCAGCGCGTCATTGTCTTTAGCAAAATCCTTGATGAGACGGGCAGCTGCACCCGGATCATCCTGGGAAAAAGCCAAAACAGTGGGGCCAACCAGAACGTCGCTCAAACACTCGTACTCAGTGTCTTTCACGGCGAACTTCGCCAGCGTGTTCCGTACCACTTTCAGGTACACGCCGGTTTCACGGGCCTTACTACGCAACTCAGTCATCTGAGAAACAGTGAGACCACGATAGTCAGCAACCACAGCAGACAGCGCTTCAGTAGCTACAGCATTAACCGAAGCAACAATCGCCCGTTTGTCCTCCAGATTCAAAGGCATGTTTACCTCCTGGATTCACAAACATTAACCGTCAAAATCGACTGCAATCTGATTTCGAGGCGGTCGCCAGGGCCGGTTTCCCGGCCATTATCGCGGAGCCACAACCTGAAACGAGCCAGGAAACAACTACCGCGCCTGCGCAGGCGGTTACCCCTTAATCCCGGCCTGTTACTTGCCTCTTAAAGGCAGACTCCAAACAGAACCGGAAACCTGCGGTCTTTGACGCCCCGACGAGACTCTCATTAAAGAGTGAGTCATCGGGATCAAAGCCCTTGTGAGCCTGGCCAGGGTTGCACCAGGCTCAAATTCTTTACATCGCCAGGGAGGCCGGATCAATATTCAGACCGGGACCCATGGTGGTGGACAGGGTCACCTTCTTGAAATAGGTACCCTTGGCGGAAGACGGCTTGGCTCTCTTAAGGTCAGCCAGCAGAGATTCCACATTTTCCTTGATCGCATTGGAGTCAAAACCAACCTGACCCACGGTGCAGTGCACAATGCCACCCTTGTCGGTACGGTAACGAACCTGACCACCCTTGGCGTTCTTCACTGCCTGGGCAACATCAGGAGTTACGGTGCCTACCTTCGGGTTGGGCATCAGACCACGGGGGCCCAAAATAGTGCCCAGCTTGCCGACAACACGCATGGCGTCCGGGGAGGCAATAACCACATCAAAGTTGATTTCGCCACCCTGAACCTGCTCGGCCAGATCGTCAAAACCAACCACATCCGCACCGGCTTCCTTGGCTTCTTCAGCCTTGGCGCCCTGGGCGAACACTGCTACGCGAACGGTTTTACCGGTACCGTGGGGCAGCACGGAAGCACCACGAACATTCTGGTCTGATTTACGCGGATCCACACCCAGGTTGACCGCTACGTCCAGAGATTCCTTGAACTTCACGGTAGACAGCTCGGCCAGCAGGGCCACAGCTTCCTCTACCTGGTACAGTTTGCCAGCTTCCACTTTTTCCCGGATGGCACGGGTACGCTTGGACAACTTAGCCATTGGTTAACCCTCCACATCCAGACCCATGGAACGGGCAGAGCCCGCGATAGTGCGCACGGCAGCTTCCAGATCCGCAGCGGTCAGATCAGGCTCTTTGGCCTTGGCGATCTCTTCCAGCTGCTCACGGGTTACCTTGCCCACTTTCTTGGTGTTCGGCTCGCCAGAGCCGCTCTTGATACCGGCCGCTTTCTTCAGCAGGTAAGACGCCGGCGGCGTCTTCATGGTGAAGGTAAAGGAGCGGTCGCTATAAACGGTGATCACAACAGGAACCGGCGCACCGGCATCCAGCTGCTGAGTCTGGGCGTTGAACGCCTTACAGAACTCCATGATATTCACACCGTGCTGACCCAGTGCGGGACCAACCGGCGGGGACGGGTTAGCCTGACCCGCTGCAACCTGCAGCTTGATGTAGGCTTGGACTTTCTTCGCCATTGTAAGACTCCTTGGGTGCAAACGCCGCGCAGAGTGCGGGCTCCCCTCAGGTTGTCAAAACGCCCCGAACGCTTTTCAGCGATCAGGGCACCTAATTGATACCACTGAAAGGATCAGGTTTTTTCGACCTGACCGAATTCCAGCTCTACCGGCGTGGAACGACCGAAGATCATTACTGCCACCTGCAGGCGACTCTTCTCGTAATTCACTTCTTCGATTACGCCATTGAAGTCAGCAAAGGGACCGTCGTTGACACGAACCACTTCACCCGCCTCAAACAGTGTCTTCGGCTTCGGCTTCTCGACCGCATCATCCATGCGACGCAGAATGGCATCCGCCTCTTTCTGGGTAATCGGTGAAACGCGACCCGGATTTTTCGGATCTTCACCAATAAAGCCCATCACTTTCGGGGTTTCTTTTACCAGGTGCCAGGAGTCATCACACATCTCCATCTGCACCAACACATAGCCCGGGAAGAACTTACGCTCAGACTTGCGCTTTTGGCCGCCCTTGATCTCCACCACTTCTTCGGTAGGAACCAGAATCTCGCCGAAAAGCTCTTCCATAGAACGCAATTTAACGCGCTCTTCCAGGGCGCGTTTTACGTGCTTCTCGAAACCCGAATAGGCATGTACCACATACCAGCGCTTTGCCATGTTTACCCCTTAGCCAATAACCCAGGACATGAGCCCACCGAGGATCCAGTCGAGCACAAACAGCAACAGGGCCACAATCACAACAAAGACAAGAACAATCAGCGTGGTCTGCAGGGTTTCCTGACGCGTCGGCCACACCACTTTACGCAGCTCGACCATGGAATCCTTGCGCAGCTGATTGAACGCCTTGCCCTGCTCGGTCTGCAGAGCAAAAAACACTGCGACCAGGGCAACAGCAACAACACCGACCACCCGGTAAAGAGTGGGCTGCTCGGAGAAATAGCTATTACCGACAACAGCAGCGGCCACCAGACCGACTACCAGCAACCACTTCACCGCCTCGAAGGCGGCAGAGCCGGAACGTGCTTCTGTTTTCTCGCTCATCTTACGATGCACCCCACCACCCAAGCGGCAGCCTTGGGAAAATTGGCAGGCCAGGAGGGACTCGAACCCCCAACAGCCGGTTTTGGAGACCGGTGCTCTACCAATTGAACTACTGGCCTGTAACTCTGAAACCTTTAAATAAAACAGGGTGGCAGGCTAGCCCGCCACCCTTCTTCACCGCAACGATTACTCGGTGATTTTGGCAACCACACCGGCACCAACGGTACGACCACCTTCGCGGATAGCGAAGCGCAGGCCGTCTTCCATGGCGATCGGCGCGATCAGCTCAACGTCCATCTGTACGTTGTCGCCCGGCATAACCATCTCGGTACCTTCCGGCAGGGTACAAGCACCCGTTACGTCGGTAGTACGGAAGTAGAACTGCGGACGGTAGCCGTTGAAGAACGGGGTATGACGACCACCTTCGTCCTTGCTCAGCACGTACACTTCAGCAATGAACTTGGTGTGCGGCTTGATGGAGCCCGGCTTGGCCAGCACCTGACCACGCTCAACGTCATCACGCTTGGTACCACGCAGCAGAACACCAACGTTCTCACCAGCACGACCTTCGTCGAGCAGCTTGCGGAACATCTCAACACCGGTACAGGTGGTCTTGGTGGTGTCGTGGATACCGACGATCTCGATTTCCTCGCCCACCTTGATGATGCCACGCTCTACACGGCCGGTTACTACAGTACCGCGACCGGAGATGGAGAATACGTCTTCGATCGGCATCAGGAACGGCTGGTCTACGGCACGCTCCGGCTCCGGGATGTACTCGTCCAGGGTCTCAACCAGTTTCTGTACGGCAGGCATGCCGATGTCGCTGGTGTCGCCTTCCAGTGCTTTCAGGGCAGAACCCTTGATGATCGGCGTGTCGTCGCCCGGGAAGTCATAGTCGCTCAGCAGTTCGCGAACTTCCATTTCTACCAGCTCGAGCAGCTCTTCATCGTCAACCATGTCCGCTTTGTTCAGGAACACAACGATGTAAGGTACGCCAACCTGACGGGACAGCAGGATGTGCTCGCGAGTCTGCGGCATCGGGCCGTCAGCAGCGGAACATACCAGGATCGCGCCGTCCATCTGCGCGGCACCGGTGATCATGTTTTTCACATAATCAGCGTGACCGGGGCAGTCTACGTGGGCGTAGTGACGAGTCGGGGAATCGTATTCCACATGAGAAGTTGCAATGGTGATACCACGCTCACGCTCTTCCGGGGCATTATCAATGCCGTCGAAAGCGATGGCGCTACCGCCCCAAACCTCTGCACACACGCGGGTCAGCGCGGCGGTCAGAGTGGTTTTACCATGGTCAACGTGACCAATGGTGCCTACGTTTACGTGCGGTTTATTACGTTCAAACTTTTCCTTTGCCACGACTCTTCACCTCTTAACTTGGCTGTGCTTCCTCGCCATATGGCGCGCATACACCCGATAAAGACACATTTAAGGACTGTATTGATAAACACAGACCACCTTGGCACCATCAAGACACATGAAGCCGGACCCAGGATATACCTGGGCCCGGAAATTGGAGCTCTTGACCGGATTTGAACCGGTGACCTCACCCTTACCAAGGGTGTGCTCTACCTACTGAGCTACAAGAGCATAACCTTCATGCCGCCTAGCGGCGACCAAACTCTACCGGAGCTGGAGCGGGTAGCGGGAATCGAACCCGCATCATCAGCTTGGAAGGCTGAGGTTCTACCGTTGAACTATACCCGCAAACCTTCCGATGCCTGCCAGCCTTCCGGCCATACAAACCATCCAAAGAATGATCTGCTTTTAATCTGGTGGAGGGGGGAGGATTCGAACCTCCGAAGCTTTCGCGTCAGATTTACAGTCTGATCCCTTTGGCCACTCGGGAACCCCTCCAGAAAAGGGCCTACATTCTCTTTTCGGCCCAACCACTTGTCAACCTATTTTCAAGTAGTTAGGCACGTTTAAAGCTGGAGCTGGCGAGAGGAGTCGAACCCCCGACCGGCTGATTACAAATCAGCTGCTCTACCAACTGAGCTACGCCAGCTCACAAGGGTTGCGAATTCTATAGAAAGGAATCAGGCGGCGCAATCCACTTGGAGATCAAACGCCTAATAATTGCCCAGCAATTTACGGACAGGCTACCCAGTCAAGCTTAAGAGACTGATTTGCCTGCAGAAATATATCCAGTTCCGGCTTCTCTTTTGGCGCCTGGTCAGCCAGATAAACCCAGTATTCAGTGACCGCCCGGGATGTTTCACGCACAAAGGCCGGATAACCGGCGTTGCGCATCTTTACGCGCAACCCTTCCGCCGACTCCGCACTGGAAAAATAGCCTAGCGAAATGGCATTGGCATCATCACCTTCCTTGACCACAAAGCTGTCTACGCCATGATCCTGCAGCTCATGAAGCACCCTCAACGCACGCTCCCTGTCAGGATAAGGAGGCAGATAGACCCAATTGAGGCGATCCTTCTCGATATTCAGCGCCCGCACGCGGCCCGGCAAACCTGCCGCCCTGAGCTGCACCGCACCAGCATTGGCCGCCTCCCGCGACTGCCAGGGCCCCACCACCGCACAGAGGGAGCCGGCTTCCGGCCTGCGTGCGCCCTCTCTGCTCGGCTGCGACCGCTCGGAAAGCAGCACCAACGGCTCCCCACCCGCAGCCTGGGCAGGCACACGCAACGACACCGTCGCATCACGGGGAGCCAGGCTCTTGGTGAGCTGCACCCCCAGATAAACCAGATTCACGACCAGCAAGCTGTAAAATATCCACCGCACCGGTGTTCCCCCACCATTATTGTTGTCGGGCTGCCACGCGCTCAAGGCCATCGAGGACCAGGTCGGGCATATGCAGAAAGTCGAACTGGAAAGCACCTGTCAATTTCGGGGCATCACCGCCAGTCACCAGCACTTTACAAGTATCATCAAGCACTTGGCGCAGTTCAACCACCACCTCCGTGACGAAGGCCACAGACATACGCAACAAACCATTGTGCACACACTCACCGGTGGAGCGCCCCAGCCCCGGTCTGGCCGCGGCCGGTTCGATATGCACGTCAGAGGTATCACGCAACAGGGCCGTTCGCAGCATTCCCAGCCCCGGGACAATGTACCCACCCAGGAACTCGCCCTTGCCATCTACAGCATCAATGGTCAGCGCACTGCCACAATCGATAATGATACTGGCCCCAAAACGCTGATAACCCTCGATCATTGCCACCCAGCGATCCACACCCAGCTTTCGAGGCTCCGGATAACAGCTGCGCACGCCGAAGTCATCCGCGCAGGAGTAATAGAAACACGGCGACACTCCGGTCCGGTCAGCCAGCAAGCCGGCAATTTCAGCGTCCGCAGAGGGCCCAGCCACAGAAGCGATCCAGATCGACTCAAGGTGTCCGCCATCTTTCAGCAAGGCGCCAATAACGGCAGGCCAGTCCCTGCCATGCCGGCACCCGCCCTGCTCAACCTTCTCACCCTGGCGAAAGCGCCATTTCATGGCAGTGTTGCCCACATCCACAAACAGTTTCATCGCACTCTCAGACTCACTTCACCGCCATAGACTTCACGGACCCCGTCAGGAGTTTCCACACGCAAAGCCCCATCCGCCAGAACACCAACAGCCCGCCCCAGAATCATCTGGTCACCGGACTGAACCTGCACCGACTTTCCCCGCACCGCATCATAGCGATCAAAATCATTCTGGAAAGCGACAAAGCCGTGTTGCGAAAAATGAGGCATCATTTCCAGCAAACGGGATAGCACACAGGCGGCCAGCGTTGTCCGCGGCGGCATATCGGCAAGCTCGCTGGCCAGATCGGTCCAGGCCTGATCGATATCCCGGGCCTGATGTCCCGTCATGCGACCATTAACACCCACACCGATGACCACATCCACCTGACCATCCATTTCTCCGGCCAGCTCTATCAGCACACCACCAACCTTGGCACCATTGATCTGCAGATCATTGGGCCATTTCAAGGTTACCGGCAAAGGCGGATCCAGCTCCTGTAACGCCTTAGCCACAGCCACACCCACCGCCAGACTCAACCCGCCCAAAGCGGCGAATCCGCCACTGACCGGAAAACGAATGGAGAAATACAGGTTGGCAGCAAAGGGAGATTGCCACTGCCGGCCTCGCCGGCCACGACCGGCGGTCTGGCATTCAGTGACAAACACCAGGGGACCACTGACCGGCCCTTCTATGGCCAGGGCATCCGCATTGGTAGATTCGGTAACCCACTGATAGTGCAACTGCGCCCGGTCACCCAATGTCGCCTGCAGAGAAAGGGGATCAATCAGATCGACAGGCTGTGCCAGCCGATAGCCTTTTCCCTTGACGGACTCCAGCGCCAGGCCGAACTCCTCAAGCCGCTGCACACGCTTCCAGATGGCTGCCCTGGAAATCCCCAGGGCCTCACCCAGTTCTGAGCCGGAACGGAATTGACCATCAGCAAGAAGGCGGATCAATTGCTGATCCGCCTCTTTGAGAACGCTCAAGCTTCCCAAACCACCCCTTTGGTTTTCGCCCACTTGGGGATGTCGTCTGCATAACGTTTTTCGATTTCGTTACGCTTCAACTTCAAGGTAGGCGTAATCAGGTTGTTTTCCACTGTCCATGCATCTTTGCACACCACCAGAGTCGTCATACGTTCGTGGGGATCGAGCTCATTGTTAACTCGAGCCAGCAGCGCCTCCAGCTCTTTGGTGAAATGCTCTTTCTCACTACCCTTGGACAGTTTCTCCTGCTCTTCCGGGGTAATGTTCAACAAGGCAATGGGCTGCCCCATTCCCTGTCCGATGACACAGGACAGTTCCAGACCCGGCTGAGTAGAGAGACGATTTTCAATCGGCGCTGGCGCCACATACTTACCTTTTTCCGTCTTGAAGATTTCCTTGACGCGACCGGTAATACGCAACCGACCCTTCTCGTCGATCTCGCCCACATCACCAGTATGCAACCAACCGTCTTCAGTCAGATCTTCAGCCGTCTTGTCTGGCTGCTTGTAGTAGCCCTTCATGTTACCCAGGCTGCGCACCAGGATTTCACCGCCCTCGCCAATACGGCATTCCACCCCATCATTGGGAGTGCCTACCCAACCGATTTTCTGATCACCCTCTTCAGTGGTATGCGACCAGGCCAGGTTTTCGGTCATGCCGTACACTTCGAGAATTTCCAAATCCAGCTTCTTGAACCAGGTGATGATGTCAGGGGACAGCGCGGCAGCACCGGACAGCGCAATGCGACACTGGTCCAGCCCCATGGCGCCCAGCACCTTCTTTTTGATCACTTTATTCAGGAAGGGAATTTTCAGCAGCTTGTTGAGCTTCTTGGGCGGCACCGCCTCGGAAGCCTTCTGATAGAACTTGGACCAGATACGCGGCACCGCAAAGAAGACCGTGGGCTGGGCACGCTTGATGTCTTCGCCGAATGTTTCCAGGGATTCGGCAAAGAAGATCTTGTTGCCTACGTATAGCTGGGCAATCTCCACCGCCACACGCTCAGCCACATGGGACAGCGGCAGGTAGGAAATCATGCGCTCGTCAGGGGTCAGGTTATACACCTTGATCATCTTCTCGCCCACGGTCGAGAAAGACTGAAAATCATGCATGACCCCTTTAGGCATACCGGTAGTGCCAGAGGTATAAATAATGGTCGCAATATCCTCCATGGCAGGCTCGGCCACTTTTTCGATCGGCGCAGTGTCACGGATAATATCGCCCCAGTTGGGGAAATCATTCAGAGCATCACGCGGAGCCAATGTAAAGGCCACCTGCTTGACTCCCGCAGGTACCCCCGCCTTCATCATGTCCCAGTCATCCAGCTTGCCCACAAACAAGAACTTGGACTCACTGTGCTCCATGATTTGACGCACCGTCTCTTCAACCAGGGTCGGGTACAGCGGAACACTGACGGCACCAGCCATCCAGATAGAAAGATCAGCAATAATCCATTCCGCACAGTTTTTGGAAACCAGCGCCACATGGTCACCCTTTTGCACACCCTGCGACTGCAGATAGGCCGCCATTCTGCGAGCCTCATCGTTGATTCGTTCCCAGGTATAGTCCTGCAGCTCACCACCACCCATGGGCTGAACCATAGCTACCGACTTGCCCTGTTTTTCACAACGCTGTTCCAGCGCCTTGAGCGGGCTCATTACTGCTGCCTTATCCTTTGTCATAATTCTTAACCTTTTCCCAAGTCCAAACGTATCGATACAGCCCGTTTCCGCGGGTCTGGAGCAGGCCTACCCTGCAAAACCGCAACAACTCTATCAACCCGGCGCCGGATGCCGATCCATCCAGCGCCGGATCGCAACCCTGCTATGCAGGGTCGGCTTGATTAGCAAACCCCAACCATACCACTTTCGCCGCCGGCGATGGAGCCTTTACAGCGTCAGAAAAGGGCTCCTGGCATGGCTGGTATTGGCGGCGTCCAGCATAGAATGGCCGCCACCAGGGATAAAGCCCCTCTTGGTTTAATAATGTTTACGCCCTTTACCCTTGCCAGCGCCATACCAATCGCCGCACCCTGAAAGTTACAGGACGAGCCGGGAGGAAATAGCATGTTTCTCAAAGAGTCCAAAAGCGGCCATCTGGTCCAGATTATTGACCTGACAGAGCTGGTAAACCCTCTTCGCAGCGAGGTAAGCGGGTGCTACCACCATGGTGAAGAAGTGCAGGAAACTGAACCCTTCAGCAAAGAAGAGCTGGTATTCCCATCTGGCGAGACGCTGCCCAGGTGCTGGGTGGACCCGCACTATCGGGATAATGAGATTCGTAGTACCGGGATGGGGGTTTAGGGGTTGGGTTTGCAGCTGGATACTGATTCGTTGGAGCCATGCTTGCATGGCGAAGGGGTGGTTTTAGCTTCTAGCTTCTAGCTTGTGGCTTGGGAGATGACCTACTTAGGCAGCGAGCATGCTTGCTGTCCCTGCGGGACGCCTGCGGCGCCTCAAGCTGCCCCCTGCGGGGCATCGCTTGTTACACCTCGGTCCCCCTTGAGGGGATGGCGGCGTTGCCGCGAGGTAGGGAGTGTTGATCACCGTGATCCTGTATAAAACAAAAAACCCCCGACACTTTCGTGGCGGGGGTCTTTTGTTTATTTAAGAGCCTGACGATGACCTACTCTCACATGGGGAGACCCCACACTACCATCGGCGATATGTCGTTTCACTTCTGAGTTCGGCATGGGATCAGGTGGTTCCAACACTCTATGGTCGTCAGGCAAACTGGTTTGGTTTTCCTGATTGTCTCAGGGTCACCAAATTAGGTTGCCTTACCGGTGTACTACACTGCTCACCGGCAAAGCCAAATGGGAACGAGAAGTTTGCTATTCAATGGTGCAAGCGTCTATCTCTGACACCGTCTCTTTGCTGTCCTGGCTCTCGGAGCCGAGACTGCTTTGGTGTTATATAGTCAAGCCTCACGGGCAATTAGTACTGGTTAGCTTCACGCCTTACAACGCTTCCACACCCAGCCTATCAACGTTGTGGTCTTCAACGGCCCTTCAGGGGGGTCAAGCCCCCAGGGAGATCTCATCTTGAGGGAGGCTTCCCGCTTAGATGCTTTCAGCGGTTATCCCGTCCGAACGTAGCTACCCGGCAATGCCACTGGCGTGACAACCGGAACACCAGAGGTTCGTCCACTCCGGTCCTCTCGTACTAGGAGCAGCTCCTCTCAAATCTCCAACGCCCACGGCAGATAGGGACCGAACTGTCTCACGACGTTCTAAACCCAGCTCGCGTACCTCTTTAAATGGCGAACAGCCATACCCTTGGGACCGGCTTCAGCCCCAGGATGAGATGAGCCGACATCGAGGTGCCAAACACCGCCGTCGATATGAACTCTTGGGCGGTATCAGCCTGTTATCCCCGGAGTACCTTTTATCCGTTGAGCGATGGCCCTTCCATACAGAACCACCGGATCACTAAGACCTGCTTTCGCACCTGCTCGACTTGTAGGTCTCGCAGTCAAGCACCCTTCTACCTTTACGCTCGTTGCACGATGTCCGACCGTGCTGAGGGTACCTTTGTGCTCCTCCGTTACTCTTTGGGAGGAGACCGCCCCAGTCAAACTACCCACCACACAATGTCCCCGACCCGGATAACGGGCCTAGGTTAGAACCTCAAACATGCCAGGCTGGTATTTCAAGGACGACTCCACGATGACTAGCGTCACCGCTTCAAAGTCTCCCAGCTATCCTACACAAGCAGGTTCAAAGTCCACTGTGAAGCTATAGTAAAGGTTCACGGGGTCTTTCCGTCTAGCCGCGGGTACACAGCATCTTCACTGCGATTTCAATTTCACTGAGTCTCGGGTGGAGACAGCGTGGCCATGGTTACCCCATTCGTGCAGGTCGGAACTTACCCGACAAGGAATTTCGCTACCTTAGGACCGTTAGAGAGTTACGGCCGCCGTTTACCGGGGCTTCGATCAAGAGCTTCGCCGAAGCTAACCCCATCAATTAACCTTCCGGCACCGGGCAGGCGTCACACCCTATACGTCCGCTTACGCGTTTGCAGAGTGCTGTGTTTTTAATAAACAGTTGCAGGGGCCTTTTCACTGCGACCGCCAATAGCTCAGAGAGCAAGTCTCGTCACCGTCAGCGGCGTACCTTCTCCCGAAGTTACGGTACAATTTTGCCTAGTTCCTTCACCCGAGTTCTCTCAAGCGCCTTAGAATACTCATCCCAACCACCTGTGTCGGTTTGGGGTACGGTTCCTTATAACCTGAAGCTTAGAAGATTTTCCTGGAAGCATGGCATCAACCACTTCCCGGTCACAAAGGACCAGTGGTCTCGGTTCTCAGCCTTAAGGTGCCGGATTTGCCTAACACCTCAGCCTACGACCTTTCCCCGGGACAACCAACGCCCGGTAGGTATAGCCTTCTCCGTCTCTCCATCGCAGTTATAAGAAGTACGGGAATATTAACCCGTTTCCCATCAGCTACGCATTTCTGCCTCGCCTTAGGGGCCGACTCACCCTGCGCCGATTAGCGTTGCGCAGGAAACCTTGGTCTTTCGGCGTGGGGGTTTTTCACCCCCATTATCGTTACTCACGTCAGCATTCGCACTTGTGATACCTCCAGCATGCTTCTCAACACACCTTCACAGGCTTACACAACGC